>DATGJV010000090.1:0-4445 GCA_035295005.1 Ktedonobacteraceae bacterium
TATTTTGACATGGTTCGCGCTCTTCGTAGCAACGGATGCCTACCAGAAAGATACCTACGCGGGTGATGCAGGGAAGCCATTTCTCCAATTGTGGCAGGAGGGGTTTCATCACGCAACTCCGCTTTCAGGCATAATTCCATTTTCAGTGGCCGCCCTCACAGATGTGCTGCTCTTAGTACTCTATTTCGGCTTGATTGCCTACACTTCGTGGAGTGACCGCCAGGCATATCTCAAGTCCAGCGCATTCGCGAAGAAGCTGCAAGGCAGTACAGAAAAGCTGATGAAGGAGATTGCTAGAAACGGCATCGTTCCCATCGCTTCCGAGGCCGATGTAGACAGGGTTGCCAACGCTGTTTCCAGGGTTGTCGAGGGAGCCATGGAGACGAGCAAGCAGTTGATGCAAGCCACAAAGGATTCGGTTGAACAAATTGTGCAAACAGCACAACAATCTACGGTGGGAGCGATAGAGGCAACGCAACAGGCCAATCTCCAGGCGATACAGTCCATCCAGCAAGTGATCGAGCAGTCGTTACACGCCAGCCAGGAGGCGACACAGCTTATTGCACAAACGTCACAGCAAGCGATTGCGGACTCTAATAAGAAAGTGGAAGACCTGTTTGAAAACGAGATTGTGCCAATGTTGAAGACCTTCAATACCGATGTGGCGAATCTGCAAAAAGAGGTGGGCAACTATCAGGGGCGGTTAGACGAGTTGACCGTCGCCAATAAGCAACTTTCGCATGCTTCAGAGATGCTCGTGACCAACGCGGACCGGTATATCAGCGTTGGGCAGGAAATCAGCAACCAGATAGCGGCTTTAAACACGACGCAGCAACAGGTACTCACACAGATAGGAGCTATCGCGGCTAATATCGGCGCGGCGGCCCATGATATGAACGCGGCTACAATTAGCATGAATAGCGCGACGGCAAGTATGAGTTCTGCCTCACAGGCGGTCGGTGAAGTTGCGTTGCATCTAAATACAGGCATGCAGACGACGATTCAGACAATGACAACACAGGTGGGGCGTGCCACACAGTCATTGGGACAGGTTGGGGCAGAGTTGCAAACGACGAGCTATTACCTGAATAAGGCGTCTATGTCGCTCTCTTCGTTGCAATTCAGTGGCAGAGGTGGCCTTGTTGGCTGGTTTCTTGCTCGCCAGCAGAACCGCCGCAAAGGCATAGGAGCGGGGGCAATAAATCCATGAGCAGACGTATGAAAAACAATGCACGAGGCTCATTCGTCATGCCGGTCGGCTGGCTTTTCGCCGACCTTCTGCTGGCGCTGGCAATGATTTTCCTGATTGCCAACACCATCAGCCCTAAACACGTACCCAAACCGCCAGTGGTACATGTGAAACCAACGCCAACTATCAAGCCGACGCCGACGATTGCACGGTCGCTCATTCTAGACCCTGGAAGAATTTCAATCACCATTACAGGTAATAATCCTGATCAACTCGCGGCTGGTGCAGACGGTGCGGTTGCCTACCTTGAACAGCAAATAAGACAGCAAATTACACAAAAAGGATACCAACATCGCCGAGCTGGTATCGCTGTTGCGTATGGCGGGGCTGATAATTACAGTCAGGCGGGTAGGGCGGATAGTGTGTCAGCGGAGGTGTACCATGTGCTGGATGTGCTTGGTCAACAAAAATTTGTGTTTTGCCACACTGTTCATTACGTTGATCTCTTTACAACGAATTACTCGTCAGACACCGTAGTGATTGACATTTATTTCTTCAGTCAATCGGTAGGAGGTTGCTAATGCCTAAAAATTTGCTAAGCCCGAAGAATTTGCGCTGGCTGACGGTCTATTTGTTCCTGGGGCTAATGGTATTGTTGCTGGCGCTCAATCTATTTGTGCCGTCTAATTCAGGGGCATCGGCAAATAACACGACACAGACGCCAACGACACAGGGAGCGGTGATTATCTGTCAGAAGGTACTGCATGTATCATGCAAACAGGCTGAACATATTGTTGGTACAGCCAATGCGTTTACAGCTACCACTACGGCGGCAAAAGCCACAGCTGTCGCTGTCAAAGCTACGGCTGCTGCCGCAAAAGCCACGGCAGCCGCTGTCAAAGCTACAGCGGCTGCCGCCAAACCTACTGTCACTGTGACAGCCACCGTTACGGTAACCACAACTCCTGGCTCAGGAAAGAATAGTTGAAAAAATTACAGAATAATTAAAGTATTTTGCGAGGGAACACAATGCTGAACGGTTTTATGGGGTCTGGCTATTTCCGGCGCCTGCCGGTCTACTTGTTGCTGGACTGCTCAGCTTCGATGGCGGGCGACCCCATTACCGCTATTCATGAGGGGTTGAATATGATTCACCGCTTACTGATGGCGGACCCACAGGCGCTGGAAACCGTGTATATCAGCGTGATTAAGTTTGGGGATAACGCGAAGCAGTACCGGCTTGTTGCGCTCGATAGATTTGTGCCGCCAGCATTAGAAGCAAGCGGCAAAAAATCAATGGGAGCGGCGCTGCACCTGCTGGCGGACTCGATAGAGCAGGACCTGGTTTTTCATACGTCGGTGCGGAAGGGGGATTATTGTCCGCTGGTTTTCCTGCTGACCGATGGTGAGCCAACGGATAACTATCGCCGGGCGGTGGCGCGTCTCAAACAGCTGCACGGTATTCGCAAACCAACGATTATCGCGCTTGGCTGTGGGAGCAAAGTCAATACGGCTATGCTGCGTGAGATAACCGAGCATGTGTTTTTCATGCACACGGTCTCACCGGAGCAAATCAAGAGCTTTTTCAAATGGATTTCCGGCTCAGTCGGTATCCCACAATAGTGGCGTCATCTGACATCACGTGTGCGTAGAGCGTTTTAATAGCGCCAGTTTTTAGTCAAGGAAAGCACGAAGGAGAAGTACCTATGCAGGGCGGTTTTATGGAGTCCAACTACTTTCGACGATTGCCAGTATACCTCCTGTTGGATTGTTCGGGTTCGATGGCGGGCGACCCCATCATCGCGGTCAATGAAGGACTGGGTATAATTTACCGTCTGCTGATGGCAGACCCACAGGCATTGCAGACAGTGTACATGAGTGTGATCTGTTTCTCCAGCCGTGTAGATCAATACCAGCTTGTCGGTCTGGATCAGTTTGTACCGCCTCAGTTAACAGCGAGCGGCACAACTGCGATGGGTGAGGCACTGCGCATCCTGACCCAATCCATTGAACAGGACCTGGTGCTGAACACACCAACGCAGCATGGTGATTATCGCCCGCTCGTTTTCCTGCTGACCGATGGCGAGCCAACGGATAACTATCGCGATGCCATCTATCGCCTACAACAATTGCGCGGTAGCCGCAAGCCAACCATTGTCGCGCTTGGCTGCGGCAGCGGAGTCAATACCTCCATGTTGCACGAAGTGACCAGCAACGTGTTTTTGTTGCGTACCGTGTCACCGGAAGCCATCAAAGCCTTCTTCAAATGGATTTCCGGCTCTATTGCCCAGACATCGCGTGCGCTAGGCAGCAACTCGGAACAAACGACGATGATAGCCCCGACGACCATTCCGGGAATATCATACAGTCCGAATTAAGAAGAGGAAAATAGTACATTGACAGCATTTTTCGCCGGTCAAAGGCCGCGTCGTCTGCCCGTCTTTTTTCTGTTGGACACGTCAATGGAGATGGGCGGCACATTTCAGGTGACGATGCAGGATGGATTACAGGTGGTCAAAAACGAGTTGATGCAACATCCGCTCGCTACGCAACATGTGTACTGTGGGAGCATCTTGTTTGGCGAAAACGCTACTGAACATGGGCTGGCACCGCTTGATGTTTTCGGCATCCCAGGCTGGGATGCGCAGGGAATATGCAATTTGCAACCCGCGCTGGCGAAACTGGGCGATGCGCTGATGTTTGATCTGATCGCGCCGCGTGCCAATGTGCCGGGTGATTACAAGCCGCTCGTTTTTCTCGTGCTGGGAGGCGAACCTGCCGACGTTGGAACATGGCAAGAGAGCATCAGCGCATTGACGATGTGTGATGAACGGTCCCGCCCGTTGATCGTCACTCTTGTCACACGCCAGGAACTGGTGCACACAGCAAGAGTTGTCAGCGAGCATGTGCTGGTGCTGGCGAAGACGGAGGCGCTTTACATGACGGCCTTTTTCTTCTGGGTAGCGCGAACAATTGCGAAAATCAGCGAGGACTGCGAGCGCGGGAGAGACGCGATTGAATTTCCAGTGTTGCCATATGGCGTTGTCATAACCTGACGTAGAGGAGTGAACACGCATGCCAAATAATTCAGATGACCCTTTGAATCAAGGGCAACAATCCTGGCAAGGGCAAGGTTCGTATCTGCCCGGCACACCTCCGAGTCAGGTGCCGGTACGCAGGAGTGGAAACAAGCCGCAACAAAAACAGAAAGCTTTTTACCCACACCCGCCGATACAGGGACACAATCCGGCCCAGA
>DATGJV010000091.1:0-3372 GCA_035295005.1 Ktedonobacteraceae bacterium
TTTGTGCTGGCCCACCGAGTCGAAGAGTTGGCGCTGGCACTCTTAGAGGAGGAGAAGCCTGGACGCCGTCTTTACACCAACGTCGAATTCTATTCCGCCGTCTTGCTGGCCTCGGTCGGCTTGCCAGGCGATCTCTTTACACCAACGTTCGCGGTGAGTCGTGTATCAGGCTGGACCGCGCACATTCTGGAGCAGATTGGCAACAATCGTCTAATCCGCCCGGAGGCGGACTACACCGGCCCAACCAGCGTTTCCTTTGTGCCAATCACCAAACGGTAACCAATGAAGTCGCTCTCACGCAATCACAACAAACATGCTGTGCAGAAATCGGTAATACAACCCGCGCAGCAGCCGGGTGCCTGGCTGCTGCTGCGTATCTGGGGTCGTATTGGTCTGCAATCCTTTGGCGGCGGGGCCTCAACCCTCTTTCTAATCCAGCACGAATTTATGGATAAGCGTGACTGGCTGACACAAGAAGAATTCAGTCACCTCTGGAGCCTCTGTCTCATGACACCTGGTATCAACATTATAGCCGTCACTGTCCTCATTGGGCGCAAATTGAGTGGCTTCCGGGGCATCATAGCCTCGTTGGTAGGATTGCTGTTACCCAGTGCCGCTATCACCTGCTTGCTTACCGCCGGTTTTCGGTTAGTGGAGAACTCACGTGTCGTGCAAGCTATCCTGCAAGGCGTCATTCCGGCCACTGGCGGTATCATGTTGCTTGTTGGTATGCGCTTCGCTGTGCCTTTGCTCAAGCAGGGGCGGCTGGACAGCTTGCTCAAGCTCTGTATCAGCCTTGTAATCATTGCTGGTGTTGCCGTCACAATTATCGTTTTCAAAATCACCATACCCCTTGTCTTGCTTTTCGCCGCCCTCGTCGGTGTTGCATTCTTTTCATCTGCCGCACAACCGCCCTCGTCGCCGCTCCTACAAGAGTCGGCTTCCGTGGAGGAGAAGCAATAGCATGATCAATCCTTTCATCTATCTCCTGCTTTTCCTCAAGGCCTCGTTGTTTTCCACTGGCGGCTTTAGTAACCTGCCCAGCCTGCACCAGGATTTACCGGGCAATGGGTGGGCCGTGGAATCAGACTTTGGACAATCAATTGCCATCGGTCAGATTAGTCCCGGCCCCAATGGCCTCTGGGTTATTAGCCTGGGGTATCTCACTTACGGCTATCTGGGTGCGTTGCTGGCGCTGATCGCCATCACCCTTCCTCCCTGTCTTGTTCTCGTTGTTGCCGGCATTTACCATCGCCTGGAAAAACAGCGTTGGGTTGCGGGTGTCATGCGTGGCATTTCCCTTGCAGTGGTGGGTATTTTGCTATCCGTCTGCTACTCCATCCTCAACCGTCCCGGCATAGACTGGAAAACGCTCCTTATTGCCGCCTCCGCTTTTGGCCTCGCGGCCAGCAAGCGTATCAACATCATCGTGATATTAGTCATCGCCGGCCTCGTCGGCTATCTCCTGTACGGGTTGTCATAATAAGAGGAAAATAGTTGACAAACCTGTATCCATTCTTGTAATCTAGTAGATAAGAGATTGTTGTCCAACAAATTCTGGCTCAGCCAGTTAAGGAGGTGCAGTTTATGGAAAAGCACAGAGCATATTCATATTCACCACTTGTGCTTGTATGCACCTTGTCTACCCATTATGAGGGTAACACGCGAACGCTGCCTGGTCAGGTTATTCACAGATTGGTAAAATACACATAAACCTGACATTACCTCAATTGCAGATTAGCGCAATCCCTCCGCACGGTAGACATCAAGTACAATTGAACCGTGTTTTTTATTGCTCCTGGAGGGAAAACTTTGATTAACGACCCGGAAACACTTACCGGCGTGGTTCTCAACGGCGCACATGGCATTTATGACGTTCATACGGACGCGGGTGTTTTGCGTTGTACGCTGCGCGGCAAACTGAAGAAAGCGTTTGCCCATGCTCAATCGGCAAAATCTGTGAGCAAGGCGCGACCACGCTATGATAAGTTGCTCGCGACAACATCCCGTACCGAACGCATCGAGCATCGCGATACGAGCGATTCTCCACTACCAATACGTCTCTCGGTTGGCGATTACGTCAAACTGCGCCGTCTCGACGAAAGTACTGGTATGATTGAAGAGATTTTGCCGCGCCAGAATTCATTATCGCGCCGCGATGCCAGTTCAACCAACAAAAAGATCATCCAACAAACAATGCTTGCCAACCTGGATCAGGTCGTTCTCGTGTTCGCTGCGGCAGAACCCGAACCGCATTTCGGTATGCTCGACCGCTACCTGACCATTTGTGAGGCGGCAGAATTGCGCTCTTTAATATGCCTCAACAAGGTTGATTTACCACACGAGGCGCGTGTAAAGGAAGCCGAGCAACTCTATCGTCGGCTTGGTTATACCGTCATCTTGACCAGCACTCACACCGGCGAAGGAATTGAACTATTGCACGACATGCTCAGGGAGCATACCTCCCTGTTCACCGGCCCATCCGGCGTCGGTAAATCGTCGCTGGTGAACGCGATTGAGCCAGGGATGGCGCTCAAAACTGGCCTTGTCAGTGATGTGACCGGGAAGGGTAAACACACTACGACTGGTTCGCAACTTTACCCGTTATCGGGTGGAGGTTGGCTCGCCGATTCCGCAGGTATTCGCGCCCTGGCAGCTTTTAACATTCCTAAAGAGGAAGTTGCCGCTTGCTTTGTCGAGTTTCGGCCCTACCTCGGCGAATGCTTCTATGCCGATTGCCAGCATATAGACGAGGAAGATTGCGCCATTCGCCAGGCTGTAGGGGATAACGTCATTGATAAGCACCGCTACAAAAGCTACGTGCGTATCGTCAACGGCGAAGAACGATAAACGATAAGAGAAGTGAACAAGGGGCCAGGGCAATCCCCTTGCGGGTGTCCTGGCCCCTTACAAAAATGAGTTTTTACAAAATTATAAAAACTCACCGAAAAACACTTGACATCTTAAAAGACTTGTGGCATAATACCGATGTCGCCAAAACAGATGGGTAACAAACTTCTGGTAAGCAAACCTCATAAAGGTTTCTCCCTGGAAAAATACATGAACCCAGAGGCCACATGTTCCTTTCAAGGAAAACAGCCGCTGGTGTTCTTTATCTGTCTCAAATTGGCTAAGGAAGTGAGCTAGATTTACTTCCAGGTGACCTTAACAATTGAAGAGTGGAAAAGAGAACAGCAACTGGTTCTGCTTTTACCCTTTCGTGCTGACACAGTCGGCAGGAGAGGGGCGCGAACACAGGTCCTGTCAATTGAGTAACACACAGTAAACAATGAGAGCAAAGCAATCTGCGAGCAGCCACTGCGCTGCCCTGTTCGGCGCTTCCAACGAAGCGCTGAGCAGGGACAATCGGCG
>DATGJV010000092.1:0-7529 GCA_035295005.1 Ktedonobacteraceae bacterium
TAATACCCTTGTAAGCTACCTGTAAAAACGTTGTCTCTGACATCACAACTGACATCATTGACATCTTACAACTGTTTACAAAGCTTTATGCTGATAGACAGCAATGGAGCCATCTACCAGCACGAACAACGTTGTTACGGAACAAGGAGGAACCTACCCAATGGTACTCAGAGATACACTGCTGTATCTGGCTCAAAACGACAATTTGCGTGAGTTTGTCATCTCGAACAAAGCGACACGTGGTGTTTCGCGCCGCTTCGTCGCTGGCGAAGCATTGGATGATGCTATTGAGGCCACCAGAGCCTTGAATGCATCCGGTCTGCACGTTTCGCTTGACCATCTCGGTGAGAACGTATCCGTTGAGCAGGAGGCGAAAGCAACCGCGCAAGGTTATATTGCTATTCTCGAACGTATCCAACAAAGTGGAGTGGATGCCAATATCTCCATTAAGCTTACCGCGCTCGGCCTCGATATTTCCCAGGAACTCTGTGAGCAGAATGTGCGGACAATCCTGGAGCAAGCGGAAAAAATTCCGCTCTTTGTGCGTATAGATATGGAAGCCTCGGCCTATACTGAACAGACAGTAGATATCACGCTGCGTATGCACCAACGCTTTGAGCATGTTGGCACAGTGATACAATCCTGCCTCTACCGCAGCAAAGCAGATGTCGAACAATTGATCGCGCAAGGCGTGCGTGTCCGTCTGGTCAAGGGAGCTTATAAAGAAGGCAAACCCATAGCATTCCAGAATAAAAGCGACGTTGACCATAACTATGTGCAGTTAATGATGCCACTGCTCCTGCACGGCAATTATCCGGCTATCGCCACGCACGACGAGTCTATTATCAACGCAACTTGCAAGTATGCCCGCGATCATGGCATCAGCAAAGACGCTTTCGAGTTCCAGATGCTGTACGGCATTCGTCGCGATCTGCAAACGAAACTCGTGAGCCAGGGCTACAATATGCGTGTCTACGTGCCATTTGGCTCGCAATGGTATCCCTATCTCATGCGCCGCATGGCCGAGCGACCCGCGAATTTGATGTTCGTGATGAGCAACGCTTTACGCTAGAACCAGGACAATCCATGACCATTACTGCCACCACATACGCAATATCCGTTGGGGTCGCCGATGTTCGCCGCGACCCCGATTCCACGTCCGAGCTTGTGACGCAGGCATTGATGAATATGACCGCCAGTGTTGGCGAGACTTCCGGCGACTGGACGCATATCACCCTGCCCGATTATACTGGCTGGGTGCGCACCCACCAGCTAGAGGAGCCCATTGCCCGCTCGTTCTGTAAAGTAGGAGAGACATGTAGTACGCCGTTGCCGCTTTTCGCCGTCGTCACTACTACCCGTACTCCACTTTATGAGAACGCGAATGGGAACGAGGCCATCGGCAATGTTTATCTCTCAACCGCGTTACCGCTCCTGGATACAACCAGACAGGCGCGTGTGCAGGTGGCTTTACCCGGCGAGCGCAGCGCGTGGCTCGACCGTTCCGCCATTGCCGTGCGCGAACACGAGTCGCTCTATCCCCGTTCTCCCATTCGCGTTGTGACCACGCATGCGCGGTCATTCCTCAATGTCCCCTACCTGTGGGGCGGCACCAGCTACGAAGGCATAGATTGCAGTGGTTTTGTGCAACTCTGCTACCGCATGGGCGGTTACATCATTCCCCGCGATGCCGACCAACAACACGACTTCCTCAGCCACAAAGTCGAGCGCACCGGCATACACGAAGGCGACCTGATTTTCTTCGGCGCGAAGGAGATCACCCACGTCGGCATGGCTCTCAACGACCACGAATACATCCACGCCGAAGGTCAGAACTACAACCACGTCGTCATCAACAGCTTCCGCCAGGACGACCCCCACTACTATCCCCGGCTGGATACAATCGTGTGGGCCATCAAACGAGTGTCGCGTCCCGATTGATTACGCCCCACCTGTAAGTCCCTCTCCCTCAGAAGAGGGAGAGGTAATAATCGCGCCCACCTCGACGAGCGAAACAACTGCAGGGGCCCGATTTATCGCGCCCCCCGCGACGAGCGCAGCCACTGTAGGGGCCTGCTTTAGCACGCCCAACTTGACGAGCGAAGCAATGTCAAGTCCATATTACAACCAGGCAATTGCCGGGATAGTAGTCCTGTAATCTGTAGAAGTAGAGGGTATGGTGGTACAATTGGTACAGCAATTACTATCGAGGTAAGCACATGATTTGTGAAGATGAAATGATGGCATCCATACCCGGCATTTTAGAAACATTTACTTCCTATGCAAGAGGACAAGACGTATCCCCGCTGTTCATGCGCGGAGATGCCTTATCTATACTTGAGCAATTGCCCACTGAGTCAATTGACTTTTGTATGACAAGCCCACCTTATTGGAACAAACGCCAATATCACAACGGAGGTATTGGATTAGAGAAAGACCATCACGAGTATATTTCAGACTTGATGGCGATTTTCGCGCAGGTGAAAAGAGTATTAAAACCAACCGGCTCTTTCTGGCTCAATATTGGCGATAGCTATTGTAACAAAACCTTACTGGGTATCCCCTGGAGAATGGCGATCCAATTGACCGATGAGCAAGGCTGGATTTTACGTAATAGCATTGTCTGGAATAAGGTAAAAGGTGGTCCCGATAATACAGAAGATCGTTTACGCAACGTTCATGAGAACATTTTTCATTTTGTCAAACTTCCCAACGGTTATTATTACGATGTAGATGCAATTCGCACCAGTCCCAGAAAAGCAAAAATTGTCAACGGGGCTATAGTTTCTGCGACGGGTGTCAGCGGGGTTCGCTACAAACGACAGATAGAATTATCAACGGCACTCACCGAGAGTGAAAAAAAAGCCGCATTGATGGCACTGCAAGAGATGCTCGCGAGAGTGAGTAAAGATGAAATAGCTGATTTTAGAATGGTTATTCGTGGACAGCAACGCACAACACATTCAAATTCTGAGCAAGTATCTGGCAGGGCAAGAGAGTTGAGAGAGAAAGGGTTTTATTTTCTTATCTATCATCCAAACGGCAGCAAACCGGGCGACGTATGGGACATTATTCCGGAGGATACCCAAAAACGTAGCGACCATTTTGCGCCCTATCCAGAAGATCTGTGCAAAATCCCCATTCTCGCCACCTGTCCAGAAAACGGGATCGTTCTTGACCCGTTCTGTGGTACCGGCACGACGAATCTGGTTGCCAGACTGTCAGGACGGAAATCAGTGGGTATTGATATATCGAGAGAATACTTAGACCTCGCTGAGCAAAGGTGTATAATGAGATCAAAGATTTTGTCGGTATAGAGTTGCAAACATTGGATACTACCGGAACGACGTGGCCTGACCGTCAGAGGTTTATTCAGGAAAAAGGCATAATGCTAGATGAGGGTGATACTTCCGCTACATCGCTAAAAACCTTTGGTATGAATTGGAAAATGACGGCCAAAACTACTTTGATTCAATTGCATCATAAAGTGCAAACATTCCAGGAAATAGACAAGCATTTAGTACTCGTTATTCAGGATCATTTCATGAGCTACATCAAAAAGGAATTCCGTTTTGATCACCTGAATCAGGCCCGTTTGGGCGATTCCGCACATATTCATGTGTATAGCATGCAGCAAGCAGATGAAAATAGTCCATTCAAGTTAGAACTTGATGTTCGCTTGCTAATGGTGTTGCTGAGAGCCTGGGACTGCAAACCGACTCAAAAATGGAATTAGAAGCAGTGATGAAGGTCTTGAAAGCAAAACTTTCGGAACGTACTTTGTTTAAACTGTAATAACAAGTCAGGAGTTCCCCATGCCCATCCTACCCTACAACGGCATCGCTCCCACCATCGCGGAGAACGTGTTTATTGCGCCGGGGGCGATGATCATTGGCAATGTCACGATACACGAGGGGGCCAGTGTCTGGTATAACGCTGTTATTCGCGGGGATGTGGGGCCGATTGTGATTGGGCCGCGTACCAACATACAGGATAATAGCACACTGCATGCTGATGCCGACGCGCCACTCACGATTGGCGCGGAATGTACCGTTGGACATGGGGCCATTGTGCATGGCGCAACTGTCGCTGACCGCGTATTAATTGGCATGCAGACTGTTGTCCTCTCGCATGCACGAGTAGACGCGCATACCATCATTGGCGCTTGCGCCCTCGTGAGCGAGCGTAAACATATTCCAGAGGGCGTTCTCGCTGTAGGAGTACCCGCGAAAGTAGTACGCACCCTGAGCGAGAAGGAACAGGCCCATATCGTCACCAGCGCCGCCGGTTATTGTGAACGTGCCCAGGAACACCAGCGTTCGCTCGCCGATTGAAGTAGTAAAAATACTGCGTACCTCATCACTATGCTCCTTTTGCATGTTATACAGTATAGAAACCTTGACGGAACGTATCCCACAGGATAAAATATACTCAGTATCTGTCTTAATTCTCTGGAATAAGTGGAAACTTACTCTACAATCTGTTAAATTTGTACGTAGAAGGGCCACTGTTTAGTATGGCGCAAAGTGAAAATCCAGCGGAGTGAGAGTTATGCAACAGTCAATTGGAGAAATTATCCGGCAGGTACGCCGTCAACGTAATTTTACACAATCAGAACTTGGTGGAAATCGCTATTCCAAATCTTATGTAAGTGCCGTTGAGCGTAACAAAATGCTTTCATCGCAGGAGGCGTTGCGCTTTTTCGCCGAACAATTGGGGCAGCCTGATACGTATTTTACCTCCCTGCTGGAGCCGTCGGAACAAACAGGACAATTAGCTGTCCAATATGGAACTGGAACCCCGGTGCAGGATGGTAACGCTCAACTCTCCCAGGACGACACGATGACCCTGCTCGATATGTTGCTGGAGAACACCGACCTGTCACAATTGACTATTCACCGGGACTTGCCTTCTCTTTCGCCAGAAATCATTACTGCCCTGCCCAGGCATAAGCAATTTCGTTTTTACTATTTGATGGGACTCGTTGCCAGAGAGAAAGGCGCATTGCAAGCGGCGCTCAACGCTTTCGAGTATGCTTTTGTGCTTGCGCCCCCGGAACAGCAGCCAGCCATCCTCGATGAAATTGGCCTGCATTACGCCTCCCTGAATGATCATCATACCGCGCTTGTCTATTTTGAGCGGGCGCTTCCTCTCTTGCAAGATGATATACGAAGCATTATCAGGTTTAAAATCGAGTTACACTGCGCTGATAGCTATCGCGCTTCGGGAATACATGAGCGGGCTATTGAGTACTACGAGCTCTCTCGCCAGCACATGCAAGCCGATTATGGCATTCGCGCTGCCGGATTGCTCTACCTGGGGTTAGGCTATTGCACCTATGCCGCGCTCCAGCGCAAACTCGCGCTGAATGTACCTGTCGAGAGTCTTGCTGCCGTAGACGACATGGAACGCACTTATCAACGTGCGGTGAGCTTCCTTATCCAGAGCCGCAGTGTCTTTCAGGTTACCAATGATGCTGTTGGAGAGGCCCAGGTGCGTCTAACACTTGCCTTTATACTGCTTGACTACAGTGAGCAGCGCAGGAAGGCGGCGCAGGAAAAGGCGAAGAGTACCGGCAAACCCACTTCTATGAATTGCACGGTACTGCTGAATGATGCCGAAGACCAGTGTCGTCAGGTGCTGCTTGGCTGGCAGGATGTGCGGAGTGAAACCGAAGCTGATTTAAAACAGCGCAATGGTATTGTGTCCGCCGCCTGTTCTGGCCTCATCCATTGTGCCTTGCAACGAACCATGCTGGCCCGTATTGAGGGCTATGCTGAGACGGCGGTTCGCGAACTGGCCCATGCATCCAACCTTTGCCAGCAAACGCTCGATATGTTTAAAGAACCTGCCGGGTACTGGAACATAATCCGCAAACTCACCTCCGCCACACCGGATGAACCGGATGACCGCTCTCCTGTGCTGCCGCGCTTACTCCGTATCACCGATGACCCAGGTATTCAGTGGTGCGACCCGACCAGCCTCGTTGAAGTGTACTTCGCGCTCGGCGCGACCTGTGAGGAACTGGGGCGCTCCGCCACTTCGCCGGGTTATGCTGGTGACTGCTACACACGTGCCACCCAGTATTTTCAGGCCATGCTTACGCAGGCTCGTGAGGTCGTGCGCAATGGTCAAGTTAATTCCGGCTACCTCACTCGCTGTTATTCACACTGCGTCAAGCTCCTGGAAGAGCGTGCGCAAGCTGGACCCCTCTTCGCCGAAGAGGCAACGAAAACATTGCTGGATATCCTCAAAAGCAGTTTACACCAACGGTAACGAAAAATAGAATGTGCTGCCTTCACCCCGTTTGCTTTCGAGCCACATACGACCACCGTGCAAGGTGATGATCTCGTGCGCAATGTAGAGTCCCAGTCCCAGCCCTTCAATGGTGGTATTTTCCTTTGTACGCACGCGGTAGTAACGGTCGAAGATATGTGCCTGCTGCTGTTTGCTGATACCCTGACCATGATCGTGTACAGAGACACTAACCTCTCGCTCTGTACGCTCGATACGCACGGTAATTGCCTCGCTGCCAGGGCTGTACTTGACGGCGTTGCTCAGTAGATTGTTCAATACCTGCTCAACGCGGGTAGCGTCCCAGGTGCCGCTCATCTCTTCCTCTGTTGTTTCAAGCGTGATGCGGCGGCCTGACATCGCTGCCTGATTTTCAATCGCCCACCGTACCAGCGCGACCAGTTCCACTCGCTCCTGTTTGTGCAGTTCGAACTGCGCCCCGTGAATGCGTGCGATGTCCAGCATCTCATCAATCAAACTATTGAGACGTCGCGATTGGTGCAGAATACTTTCCACTGTATGCTGTTGCTGCTCAAACGTTCGCTTATTCTTACTCGCCTCAGCCGCACCTGCTCCGCTTGACCCATTCAGCATGCGTCGCGCAGCCCGTTCCAGCATTTCAGCGTTGCCCATAATCGAGGTGAGTGGTGTGCGTAGTTCGTGGCTGGCAAGTGAAATAAACTCATCCTTGAGCAGATTCAATTGCTCCAATTCCTCGCGAATGTGTACCTGATCAGAGATTTCGACCGCCGAGACCAGCACATAGCGCACACCTTCCTGGTTGACAGAGGGAATAGGTGTGAGCGTCCAATCCCAGATGCTCTCCGGGCCATCAGGTGCCAGATACACATGAAGTTCCTGTTGGTGCTGCACCTCGCCGGTCGCTAGCAACGTATCCCACATGGAAGGTTGGCCGTTATCTTGCCCGACCATCGTCAACTCTTGCCATGTGCAGCCAATTAACTTGTCGCGGTCGCGCTGATGGATACCAGCGATGATTTCCCGGTAGCGTGGGCTTGCCATAATGAGTTCGGCGTTTTGAGCATCAAAAAGGGCAAGAGCGGTCATATCCGCATGATCGAGGATGAGCCTGAGCTTGCGACTCTCCTCCTCAATTTCTTGCAGCCGTTGCTCGGTCTCATCTACCGAATAGATGATAACACCTGTGACTTTGCCGAACGCATTATGCGAAGGGACGATTGTGTGAACGAAATTCTGCCAGATGGATGCCTCAC
>DATGJV010000093.1:0-5246 GCA_035295005.1 Ktedonobacteraceae bacterium
AGCCGTTTCCGGCTACCCAACAGTATACAGCATTTTGCCAAAAAGTCAAAGTAGGCTCTACCTTGCTTACTGGCTGTTGTTACCATTCTAAACAACAGTAGGATGGTACTTTAAGTAATCTAGTACTTTTAGGCTATGTGGTAATAAATTCCTCAGTGGTTTGTGCAAATATAAATGCGTCTGGTTGGTTTGAATCGCGGCTCAGAATGGAATTCGCAAAAAGATGACCAACTCAACAATTTTCCCATTGACGAATGTCCGCGAAAGTACTAGACTAACGGCAATATACACACTATCCAGCAGTTACCATTCAATAGCATGATGGCGAGGTAGAAAAAATGGTGATAGATACTCGCGTTGCGACGGATTTCGAGGTTGTCATTGGCCTTGAGGTTCACTCGCAATTGCTTACACAAAGTAAAATGTTTTGTTCGTGTAGTACGGATTATGCGAATGCGGCACCCAATACGCATGTTTGCCCTATCTGTATGGGCATGCCCGGTGTCCTGCCGGTGATTAACCAGCAGGCGGTGGCATATACCATTATGACGGCGCTGGCGTTGCATTGCACCATTCCAGAGTATTCGAAGTTCGACCGCAAGAATTATCCGTATCCCGATTTGATGAAGGGGTATCAAATCTCCCAGTATGATATTCCGTTGAGCCATGATGGCTTTCTGATGATTGAGCAGGGCGGTGAGGTAAAGCGCGTGGGCATTACTCGTGTACATCTGGAAGAGGATACAGCGCGACTTCTGCATCACGGCAGCTATAGCCTGGTGGATATCAACCGCTCAGGTACACCACTGATGGAAATTGTGAGCGAGCCGGATATGCGTAGCCCGGAGGAAGCCCGATTATACATGCAGAAGTTGCGTGAGATACTGGTCTATCTGGGTGTATCTTCTGGACGTATGGAAGAAGGAAGCCTGCGCTGTGATGCCAATATCTCGATACGTCCGCGTGGGCAGCAGGAACTGGGTGTAAAGACCGAGATAAAGAATATGAATAGCTTCCGCTCGGTGGAGCGTGCATTGGAATACGAGGCACAACGCCAGATAGCGATGGCGCTGGCGGGCGAAACTATTCATCAAGAGACCCGCGGCTGGGTTGAAACGAAAGGTATTACGGTACCGCAACGCAGTAAAGAGGAAGCGCACGATTATCGTTACTTCCCGGAACCTGATTTACCGCCGTTGATTATAAGTCGGCAATGGGTCGAAGAGTTGCGTGCGCAGTTGCCGGAACTGCCAGATGTACGCCGCACGCGCTATATGACGGAGTACGGGCTGTCGGAACAAGACGCAAACGTGATGACCGAAGATAAGGCACTTGGTGATTACTTTGAGCAAGTGATGGCTGTTTCACAGGTGAGTGACCGCAAAGCGCGTGCCAAAGCTGCCAGCAACTGGCTAAACAGTGAAGTTGTGCGTCTGCTCAAGGTACGCACCATGTCTATACAAGCAAGCCCAATCGCGCCAGCTGCTCTGGCAAACTTGCTCGATTTGCTCGATAAAGAGCGCATCACGGGTAAGCAAGCGAAAGAGGTGCTGGACGAGGCCTTTGCAACTGGCGAAATGCCGGAAGCCATTGTTGCCAGGAAGGGTATCAAGCCGCCCATTAGCGATTCGAGTGAGCTAGAGCGGATTATTGAGGAGGTGATTGAGAAGAATCCGAAGATAGCGAATGACTACCGTGGAGGCAAGACGAATGCCTTGCAAGCCCTGGTCGGTCAAGTGATGAAACAGACTCGCGGCCAGGCGAAGGCCGAGAGTGTACAAAAACTCTTAAAGTCGAAACTGGACGAGGCCCCGTCATCGTAGCGGACGGCCTCGGACATAAAGAAAGCAGAATGCAGACTATGCACGATGAAGTGTCGCCTGCCCCGATCAATCCCTATCACATGGCGGTGCAGCAATTTGAGTCAGCCGCCGATAAACTGAATCTTTCGGAAGATATGCGTGAGATTCTGCGTCAGCCCAAACGTGAGTTGACCGTTCATTTTCCTGTACGTCTCGATAACGGGCGTATCAAAACGTATACTGGCTACCGTGTGCAACACAATGTCAATCGTGGGCCAGCCAAGGGGGGTATCCGCTATAGTCCAGAAGTGACGCTTGATGAAGTCAAGGCATTGGCAATGTGGATGGCCTGGAAATGCGCGGTTGTCGGTATCCCCTACGGTGGCGCGAAAGGCGGAGTTATCTGTGACCCCAAGAATATGAGTCCAGCGGAGTTGGAGCGTTTGACCCGCCGCTATGCCACCGAAATTTCTATGATTATTGGCCCGCATAGCGATATTCCAGCACCTGATGTCAACACGAACTCGCAGGTAATGGCCTGGATCATGGATACCTTTTCTATGCACGAGGGCTATTCTATCCCCGCCGTTGTGACTGGCAAACCGCTCTCCATCGGTGGTAGCGAAGGGCGTAACGATGCGACAGCAACTGGCGTGTTGTTTGTGACGCGCCAGGCCGCAAAACGCATGGATATGCCACTGCAAGGAGCGCGTGTCAGCATTCAGGGCTATGGAAATGCTGGTGCTATCGCGGCCCGCCTCTTCCACAACGAGGGTTGTAAAGTTGTCGCGGTGAGCGATACTCGCGGCGGCATCTATAATGAGTCCGGCCTTGACCCCGCTACCGTGCTTCGCCATAAGCAGGAGCATGGCAGCGTGACTGATTTCCCACGTGCGCAGAATGTGCGTGTTCAGGACGTGCTGGAAGTGCCGTGCGACATTCTGATACCAGCCGCGACCGAAGGCGTGATTACGGCTGCTAATGCCGACCGCGTGCAGGCGCGTATTGTTTCCGAGGCCGCGAATGGCCCAACGACGCCGGAAGCCGACAAGATTCTCTACGACAAGGGTATCGTGGTTGTTCCCGATATCCTGGCGAACGCGGGCGGCGTGACCGTCAGCTACTTCGAGTGGGTGCAAGACCTGCAGAGTTTCTTCTGGGGCGTTGAAGAGATTACGCAGAAGCTTGAAGTCATTATGAATCGTGCTTTCGCCGCAGTCGCGGAGATAGCCGATCGCTCCAACTGCGATATGCGTTTGGCCGCCAACATGCTGGCTATCTCGCGTGTCGCGGAGGCGACGCAAATTCGGGGTATTTACCCGTAAGTATTGTAGACAGATAAAACAGGCAGCAAAAAGGTTGCTGGCGATGCCAGCAACCTTTTTGCTGCCTGTTTTATCTGTCCTTAGAAGCCGCGTCGCGGCTCGCGCTTGGCACGCTTGGGCGGGGTTTTAGAGGGGAGTTTCGTCTGACGACCAGGCTTTGGCTTTTTGCGCCCACGAGCAGTCCAGGTATCGTCTTCCTCTTCCTCCTCCTCCTCATCGTAGAAGTCTTCCTCCTCGTTTTCCGGTTCCTCGACCTCGACCTCCTCTGCATTTTCCTCGATTGGGGGAGCGATTTCTACATCGGGGATATCGTCCTCGTTGGCACCGAAGGGAGTAATCTCTTCATCATCAATTTCATCTACGGTATCGAGCGTATCTAGTTCGGGCATACTGTATTCGTCGGCGTCCTCTTCTAGTTCTGGCTCGACCTGTGGATGCACGACGGTTTCGCTATACCCATCGCTATCGGCAGCCGTAGGACGCACGGGCCTACGTGGTGCCACCACAGGCTCAAGTCCCTCGTCGGTATCACCTTCATCAGTTCTTGGAGCCCCGATTACTCGCCGTCCCGCTGCCACATCTAACCAGAATTGTGAATAGTAATGTGGCCGGTCTGAGTCTTTTTCGCTGTCTTTTCTTGTCATGGGATGCTCGACGCGCTCGCTCTATGAGAGGTGTCGCTCTCACATTCGCTTCGCACTGCTTTGTATCAGCACAAAGGGGCGTCGCTACTCCTTTCGTATCAACATGCTAGTTTTTGTCGTGTATGCACACTTTTCAACATCTTCTCGTGGTTGGTTACGTATCTTTGCAAGATGTAACCGCTCTGTGTCATAATAAAGAGAATGACCAACGCTGTCAAGATGCCTCAAAATGCTATGAAGTGGCTTGTGGAGTTGTTTGAAGGGTTGTCAATCCCCTAAGTGCATGAATTTTCTGCCTGTGGCGTTTGCGCGATTCTCTGAACGCTTCTATAATACGATAGACATGAGCATACAGGCCCTTTGCGTGCCATTCATATGCCTGCTTGCAGCGATGCGAGAGGGTGCAGGATGAGGAGCGTGGGAATATTGCTCGCGTTGCGCCTATAATAAAGAGGGGATGTAAGACCATAGTTCAGAAGCTGTGGTCGTTGTGTCCAAAAATTTGGAGGAAATCATTGGCAAGGATTCTTGATACGATAAATGGCCCTGAGCAGTTACGTTCGTTGACAACTTCCCAGATGCAGCAATTAGCGGGGGAGATTCGGCGCGAAATTATCGAAAAAGTCTCGGTGAAAGGTGGACACGTCGCTCCCAATCTCGGTGTTGTGGAGTTGACAATTGCGCTGCATACTGTTTTTGATACACCGCATGATTTACTGGTATGGGATATTGGGCATCAGGCTTATGTACATAAATTGCTAACAGGAAGGCGCGAGCGTTTCCACACAATTCGTCAGTTCGGTGGGCTTTCCGGCTACTTGCGGCGTGATGAGAGCCCGTATGATGTTTTTGGTGCGAGTCATGCCAGTACATCCATTTCTGCGGCCCTGGGCATGGCGGTAGCGCGTGACTTGAAGGGTGAAGATTTTAAAGTCGTTGCTATTATTGGTGATGGTGCGTTGACCGGTGGAATGGCGCTGGAGGCGCTCAATAACGTGGGCAGTTTAAAGAAAAATCTCATTGTTGTTTTGAATGATAATGATAAATCTATCTCGGATAACGTGGGTGCATTGCATTCCTACCTGGGCAAAGTGCGCCAGGTTCAAACATCGAAGAGCTACCGCCGTTTGCGTGAAATGGCGAAAGGCTCAATTGAAAAGTTACCAGTGGTCGGAGATATGGCACGCGAGGCAGCTGGACGGGCAGAGACGAGTTTCAAGCAGTTCGTGATGCACAGCAAAAGTGGGGCGATCTTTGAGGAGTTGGGTTTCAAGTTCTTTGGTCCGTTCGATGGACACGATATTCCCTTAATGATGGATGTTTTTGAGAACATCAAACATATCGAGGGGCCGGTGATTGTGCAGGTAGTGACGAAGAAAGGCAAAGGCTACGAGTTCGCGGAAGAAGATTCGACCAAATGGCATGGCCCCGGCGCATTTGATTTCACGACTGGCACGATCAAGAAAAATGCCGGT
>DATGJV010000094.1:0-2914 GCA_035295005.1 Ktedonobacteraceae bacterium
GGCAGGGAAGACGGAAGATGCTCCACTGCTTGTAGAGAATCCCTCAACGTTCTGGCTGGCAGACGAGGCGCTTGCTACCTTCACTGTCCGTCCAGTCGCACCTGCCGTCGAGAAAGCGTTGCTGAAACGCCTGGGTGCAGCGCCACTCAATGTTGGCGGTCAAAATATTGTCGCTTTGCTGGGTAAAGCCTATGACGTGGTGGACGCAGCCGCCCGGCAAAAGATGATGGAAGAAGACGCATAGCTGTCACCATTTTCCTTCGCTATACGTGAAATTGGATGATGATGGAAAAATTCTCTGGTATTCTTTGAGCTTCCAGAGAAATAGTCCAGATTCATCCTTGTTTTCATCTTTTAGTATACCGTGGGAAGAATATGCCTATGACACAGTATAAATGGACGAACCATAGTACTCCCCTGTCGCAATTTATACCCTCTTTGCTTTTTATGGTCATGGAGGGAATGGTATTTCTGCTGGCTGCTATACTACCATTATACTATCTCCAATCTCTGATTGCGTTTCCTGACGCGCTGATGTCGCATCTCGCAAGGATATCGGAATGGCCCGCTACACTTCTTTTTCCGCATTATACGCTGGTACAGGTCTATCCACGACCACACATTCCCAAACCTGTTGCGCTTGCTCGCTCATGGAAACAAACTGCTTTACTTCTTGCCAGTATTCTTCTTGTCTGCTTGAGTTACGTGCTTTCACTCAGGTATCTCCCGCGTTATATCTCGCAGCGTTTCATTTTTATCACAACGGCGCTGCTAGGTCTCACATGCGTCTTTTTCTTTTCAGCGTTTACCTCAGCCGATGTCTTTTCGTACATTATCTACGCACATATGGTCGTGATCTATCATTTGAATCCTCTGGTTGCGCTGCCAACGGCTATTCCACAGGACCTCGTTTACCAGTATCTCTACTGGACAAAGCAACCGTCCATTTATGGCCCAGTCTGGATATGGATTAGCAGCTTGTTACAGTGGGCAGCTTTTGCCGAAGGATTAAAAAGTGCCTCGTATATGGTCATAATATTGCGTGTCTGGGGATTGGCAATGCATCTAGCATCCACCGCGCTCATCTGGTCAATCACAGGCTATTTGCAGCGTTCCGAAGGCGGATTCCTCTTTGAAAATCGGCGGCGGCGCTTACTGGCAACGCTAACGTTTGCCTGGAATCCCCTGTTGCTTTTTGAAGCATGTGTGAATGCGCATGTGGATGTGACGGTGCTATTTTTTGTGCTACTGTCACTCTGGCTGTTGGTACGTGAAAAAGAGCCGGGCAAGATGGCATACCTCGTGGTCGCGCTCGTATTCGCGCTGGCCTGTTGCATTAAAGTCAATAGCATGCTGCTGTTTCCGGGAGTGTTGCTCTTTTTGTGGGGACAGCGACCACGTAAGCTATTGCCAGTAGCGATTTCTATCTGCTCTTTTCTCGCAGTTGTAGCCCTTATGTACGCGCCGTTCTGGGGACATGGAGCCTTGCTGAACGTGTTGCATGCTAATCCAGCGGGGAGACTCAATGTCAACTCGTTCCCAGATTTTTTGAGTAGCCTGTATTTTAGTCTGTTGATTGTTGCAGGCCATCCTTCGCACGCTCCCATCATCGCGATGCCTATTGCTTTTGTGAGTCATTTTGTGAGCATAAGTATTTTTGTCATTTTCTATGTGACGCTCTGCTGGCGGGCATTCCATAAACCGGAGAGCATTAATACAACTACGGGACTTGTGCGCTGGATGATGTTGGCCTGGTTGCTGTACTGTGTTGTTGGTGCGCCGTGGTTCTGGCCCTGGTATACCGTGACGTTTTTCGGTCTCTATGCGCTTGTTGAGGCAACTGATAACGATGCTGCCCCAAATTATGGTAGGCCGGGCGTCTATTTCAAGCGACCACCGGCAGTGTATTTGCTGACTTTAAGCATGCTGGGTATCTATGTGTTTAATACGTGGGCGATGTTTAACGATACTGTCCCCGGCTTGCCAAAGTTCTTGTGGGCATTTTTCAGAGGATGTGTATGGATACTGCCACTGTTTGCGTTGCGCTTGCGGCCCCGTTCCGTTGCCATTGCTGCGCCAGAACAAGACACACAGAAGTTGCCGGAGACGCGGAGACGCGAGATGGTGGCAATGTTGCAACAGAAATTTCCCATATTCGGTCACAGTGGGGGACGCATAAGCGCGTAATCATTCATTCAATCGGCAACCCTTCCATCTGCATAATCTTGAGAGCGTTGGTTGTTGGGCTGGGGCCGGTTTGCAGCTTGTATTCAAAAACCATCTCGCCATTCACAACGTCTTCACGGAAATGGTAGTTGATGATGGCGGGCAGTTCATCGGCGAGTTTGACCAGTTCCAGATCGTGCGTCGAGATAGCGCCGACACAATTTTTCCCGGCAAGAGCGCGAATATAGGCGCGACTGCCTATCAAACGCTCGCGGTTATTCGTTCCCTTGAAAATCTCGTCAATAAGGAAGAAAAGTGGATAGGGATTGGGCCGTTGTAGTTCATCCAGTAATGCTTTGAGTCGTCGCACTTCCGCGTAGAAGTAGGAATAGCCTTCGGTCACGGAGTCGCTGACCTTGATGGTGGTGAAGATTCTAAAAAGCGATGTCGAGAAGGATTGCGCATTGACCGGGCCGCCGGCATAGGCCAGGCAGAGGTTGATGCCCAGTGTGCGCAGAAAGGTACTTTTCCCCGACATATTGGAGCCGGTAATCAGCACAATCTCACCGAGATTGTGCATGGCGAAATCGTTGACAACTTTCTGATCCTCTTCGATCAGCGGGTGTCCTACCCCTTGCGCCTGGAACACGATATGCCTGCCGGATTGTGCATCGTTCTTTACCACATTTGGTAACGTGTAGTCGGGGTTGAGGTATGCGAAGTTTGCCAGCGAACATAACGCCTCCAG
>DATGJV010000095.1:0-7143 GCA_035295005.1 Ktedonobacteraceae bacterium
CGCAACGCGAAACGACGATTGGGCGTGCATTAAATAACGACATTATTTTGATGGACCCCACCGTTTCGCGTGAGCATGCACGCCTTGTCCTGGACGACTCCGGCTGGCATATTCTCAACCTGACTTCCCAGAATGTTGTGCGGGTCAATGGTGCTGTGGTTGCATATGGTACAAGCTATCCATTGCAACCGCAGGACATTCTTATCCTGGGCAGTACGATGCTGCAATTAATTGCCCCACAACCATCTTCAGAGAAAGAACAGAAAGAACATCCTGAGACAGAGCCAGAGTTGCAAAAGGTAACTGAGCAGTCGCGCACTGTAAAGCAAGTGAGCGAGTCGCCGGTGCTTTCGGGAGATAAAGTTTCTGCCGCGCAGAAGTCTGCACTCTCTCCAACGCCGCCGCGTCCTTTATCCGCACAGTTGGATGATGAACCGGCGGCACAAAATTGGGACGATGATGAAGAGAGCGTGTTGGGGGCAGGTATCACCATGCAGTTTGCCTTGCCCCAGCGCATGGGTGGACGGACACGCTGGCTCATCGCGGGCGGCGGCGTGGCTATTCTATTGTTGAGTGCAACGGTCACAATAGTGCTAAATGGACTTGTGGGCCTCTCAGCGCTGGCCCAATATGGGCCGTTGGACCTGCTTGCCGCGATTGTCATTCCCACTATTCCGGCGCTGGGGATCAACCTGCTGGTCAATTTCATGGACCGTTTTGAGCGCGAGCCGTGGTTTTTGCGCCTGGCCGCCTTTTTGTGGGGCGCGATCATTGCCATCCCCATCGCCTTTTTTGTCGAGCGTAAGATTGATACCGCCCTGCTCAATTTGCTGGGGCCAACTGCCAGCGATGTGTTACGCTCGGTCTTTCAGGGATTGAATGCTGGTATCACCGAGGAGACCATTAAAGGGGCCGGGCTACTGCTGCTATTCTTTATATTGCGCGACGAGTTTGACAATGTGACCGATGGTATTGTCTATGGCGCGTTAATCGGCGCGGGCTTCGCAATGGTAGAGAATTTCCGCTATTTTGCCAACGATTTTCAACAATTTCCCGTCTTTCTTATCGTTTATCGCATCGTATTAGGCTGGCTGGGGCATTCGACATTTACCGTGTGTTTTGGTGCCGCGCTGGGTTATATTCGCCATACAAAGGTGCGCTGGCGGCAAATGGTTATTCCCCTGCTGGGCTTTTTGTTGGCCGTGGGATTACACAGCTTCTTTGATTTTGTAGATTTCCAGGCCAGTGCGGCCTTGAATTCGTCACCGGGCGATAGCAATGTGACGTTTTTATCGCTGATTGCCCTGATTGGTGATTATATTCCTCCGTTTCTCGCACAGATATTTCTGTTGTATATCCTCATCAAATCGCTGGCGCATGAAGCTGCTGTGATACGCGAGTTCCTGGCAGTGGAGGTCAGTAATGGCATCGTGAAAGTGGATGAATATGCGTTGCTGCAAAACTCGTTCCAACGTACAAGGGCGGAGCGGCGTGTCTGGCGTCAGCAAGGCTGGCGGCAGTGGATGCGTGTCAAGGCGCTCTATCAAACAGAGATAGGGCTGGCGTTCCGCAAATGGCACGTCAGCATGGGTGATAAACCGAAACTTGGCTATCTCCAACCGGAGGATGCCTACCGGCAACGTATCAAACGATTGCGGTATGAAATTACGGCGAATCAAGATGAGAAACATGTGTAGTACATGCTTATTTTGCAACATTTAGTACATAATCCATCATGTAATGATGAAAACTGAGAAAGTAGCAAGCTTCTATGGCAGAAGAGAGAGCAGGAAGAGATAAGGCAAGTTTCTGGATAGGCTCAAATCCTATCCATGAAGGAACGCAAATTCGCGTTTATCATCCTGATGCTAAAACTACTGTGCGACAACTCTTTTATGTTGAGGTAAGGCTTGTAGGAGAAGAATACATCGCTAGTAGTAGTATATCAAACTCCTTTGAAATTGGAGAGACACCTGGTCAAGCTATTAAGAACTATCTCGAATTACTTGTTGATAAGCTTATTTGGCTTGAGAAACACCGGGCAGAACTTTCGCCCTCAATTCGCCAGGACTTTCGTCTCTTACAAAGTTATGTACGGATTGAGTAGCAAATATTCATGGGTACAACCCTCAAAGATCTGAAAACACTCTTAGAAAGAAGTATGTAATTACGAACGCCGGTCCAGTTGCGGACCGGCGTTCGTTAATCTGTTGTCAGCAATCTCATACCCGAAAATTTTCGTTAGATGCTGGATATCAGCCAGATAGTCTATCAGCCTATCCGACACAGCCACAGGTTTCCTGCGATGTGATATCATATGTCTGTAACAGATGAACCGCAAAGGAGCGAAATTTGAATAGAAAAACACTTCTCACTATTTACTATTTTATGCGCCTCACCCGTGCGATGGAAGACCGGACACGCACGCTCTTTTTACAGGGGCGAGTCGTGGGCGGCGTTTACACGGCACAGGGGCATGAGGCGACGACCGTCGGGGCAGCAATGACGCTGCGCGATGGTGACTGCATTGTACCGCAGCATCGAGACCTGGGTATGCATCTTGTACGTGGTGGCTCACCACGTGCTGTTATGTGCCAGTGGTTAGCTCGCGGCAACTCTCCGACACTGGGACGGGATGGACAGACGCATATCGGCGATATGCATCATGGTATTGTCCCTATGATAAGTATGCTGGGCGAATCGTTGCCGGTAGCATGCGGTGTGGCGTTGACGATGAAGATGCGCAAACGCTCGACCATTGTGCTGGCCTCGTGCGGCGATGGCGCGACCAATACCGGGCCATTTCACGAGGCGCTGAACTTCGCATCCGTGCAAAAATTGCCGGTCGTGTTTATCATCGAAAATAATGGCTATGCTTATTCAACTCCTGGACAAAAACAATATGCCATTCAAAACCTCTCTGAGCGTGCGCTTGCCTATGGCATGCCGGGCGAGAGCGTGGATGGCAACGATGTTCTTGCTGTGATGGAGGCGGTTGGACGCGCCACAGAACATGCACGAAGCAGCAAAGGGCCAGCCCTTGTCGAGTGCAAGACGTTCCGCGTGCGCGGACATTCTGAAGCCGACAAAGCGGATTACGTGCCAAAGGAGTTGCGTGAAGAATGGCTGGCGAAAGACCCTATAAAGCGTTTTGAAGCCTATCTAACAGAAGAACAGAACCTGACCGAGGCGGAAAAAGCCGATATCGCGGCACGGGTCAAAGCGACGGTGGATGATGCGGTACGCTTTGCCGAGCAGAGTCCCGACCCCGACCCGTCAAGCGTGGATGATTATGTGTTTGCTCCCGCTGGTGCTATCGCGATAGTTGGTGAGCGGGATGCAGACAATCCACGGTATATTAATGCAATAGATACGCGCACCGGGCAGCCGTTCATAACAGTGATAGATGCCCAGAATATTCAGGATGCCAGAATCGTTGCCCCACAGGAGGTGGTACGGAGATGAGTACTGTTACCTATTTAGAGGCCATTGGACAGGCCATCCGTGAAGAGATGCTTCGTGACGAAGCAGTGTTCCTCCTCGGTGAAGATGTTGGCACCTATGGCGGCGCATTTAAGGTTAGCGCGGGCCTGCTCGAAGAGTTCGGGCCGGAGCGTGTGATAGATACACCTATGGCGGAAGCCGCTATTATCGGTTCAGCCGTAGGTGCGGCACTGATGGGTATGCGTCCTATCGCGGAAATGCAGTTTATTGACTTCATCACCTGCGGCTTTGACCAGATTATCAATATGGCGAGCAAAATGTACTGGCGTGTCGGTATGCCGGTACCGATGGTTATTCGTGGCCCATCCGGCGGCGGTACAAAGGGTGGCCCATTCCATTCTTCCAGCCCGGAAGCGTGGTTTTTCCATACGCCGGGCATTAAGGTCGTGGTACCTTCAACGGCGTATGATGCAAAAGGTATGCTGAAAGCGGCTATTCGCGATAACAACCCCGTTCTCTACCTGGAACATAAGCTGCTCTATCGCCTGCCCGAATTGCGCGAGGAGTTGCCCATAGAGGATTATATAGTGCCGTTAGGGAAGGCGATTACGCGCCGCGATGGGGAAGATATGACGATGCTCACCTACGGCGCAATGGTGTACCAGTGCCTGAAGGCAGCGCAGACATTGGAGCAAGAGGACGATCTGGAGGTCGAGGTAATTGACCTGCGCAGCCTGTCGCCACTCGACCGCGAAACGATACTTGAGTCGGTCAAGCGTACCAACAAAGTGCTGATTGTGCATGAGGATACGCTGACAGGCGGTATTGGCGCGGAACTGTCGGCTATTCTGGCGGAAGACCTGTTCGAGTATCTGGATGGGCCAATTACCCGTGTGGCCGCTCCCGACGTGGCGTTTCCTTATGCTCCGCCATTAGAAGCCGCGTACCTGCCGAATGCCGAAAAGATTTTGACTGCTGCACGCAAACTGGCGGCGTATTAGGAGTAAAGAATGTTCCTAAACAATGCATTCATGTACAACAAAGGAGTTTAACATATGCCAACGCCGGTAAAAATGCCCCGTCTGGGAGAGTCGGTTGCCGAGGGAACCGTCGGAACGTGGCTCAAAAACGAGGGTGACTGGGTTGAAAGAGACGAGTCGCTCGCCGAAATTATCACCGATAAAATCAATGCTGAATTGCCATCACCCGTCGCGGGACGGCTGGCGAAGATTCTGGTCAAAGCAGACGAGACAGTTGCTGTGGGTGTAGATATTGCCTTAATCGAAGAGAACGCCGATGTCGCGGCTTCGCCGCCCGCGGAAGCCGCGCCGGGACCGGATGCCGCACCCGTGAACAATACGGCACAGGCGGCGACTCCTGTATTGGAGGCTGCGAATGTTGGTACGAGCAATGGTACTACAGCAGTGCGACGGGAGTCACCTGCCGAAGAGGAAGAACGCCAGCGTATTTCGCCACTGGCTCGCCGTCTGGCTCGTGAGCATGATATTGACCTGAACCAGATTGCGGGAACGGGCAATGGCGGGCGTGTACGTAAAGAGGATATCCTGGCTTACGTGGCACAGCGACAGCAAGCGCCTGTAACTGTCCCTACAATGCCTTCACGTCCAGCGCAGCCAGTTGCGTCACCCGCGCAATCACCGCAGCCATTGCCTCTGCCGACCTATACCGAGTATGAGGCGTCTGCTCCAAAGGCGGAGCCGACCCCGCAGCCCACAACAGCAGGAGCGGACGAAGAATTGGTCACGCCGAGCCGCATGCGATTGGCGATTGCCGAGCATATGGTACGTAGCAAGCGGACTTCTCCCCACGCGACAACGGTGGTTGAGGTGGATATGACCAACATCGCGAAATGGCTTGAGAAAAACAAACAGGACTTCAGGCAACGAGAGGGCTATGGTATCAGCTTTGTGCCATTTGTGATGAAGGCTGTGTGCGAGGGCATTCGCAAATTCCCGATGGTCAATTCGAGTTGGACGCCCGACAACAAGATCATTATCAAAAAGCGTATCAATCTCGGTATGGCGGTTGCAACTGATGCCGGTCTGGTTGTGCCAACCCTCTACGATGCCGACCAGTTGACGCTGGCCGGGCTGGCGAGGCAGATTAGCGCGATTGCGCAACGCGCCCGTTCCAACAAGCTCACGATTCAGGATATGCAGAATAGCACGTTTGTGGTGAATAATCCCGGTACTTTTGGTACAATTATCTCAGTACCGATTATTAACCAGCCGCACGCGGGTATTCTGAGTATGGATTCCGTGGTCAAGCGACCGGTGGTGATTGAGGATGATGCGATAGCGGTGCGTTCCATGATGTACCTGTGCCTCTCCTTCGATCATCGCATTCTGGATGGTGCCGGTGCCGGTGGCTTCTTGCAGGCGGTACGCACCAAATTGCAGAGCTACGGACGCGAAATAGACGTTTATTAACAATCACGAAATGATCCCGTTGGGGCCGATCAAACGGCTCAACAGGGATATTGCGTAGTACACAGGGGAAAACAATTATGGCGACAATTATTCCTGAGCGCCGTCCTGAATGGTTGAAGATACGCGCCCCAAAAGGCGAAAACTACGAGAACCTGAAACAACTGATGCGCAGCAAAGAACTCCATACTGTCTGTGAGGAGGCACGTTGCCCGAATATCGGCGAGTGCTGGGGCCATAAAACTGCTACCTTCATGATTCTGGGGCGGGTCTGCACGCGCAGTTGTGGGTTCTGTGCGGTTGAGACGGGGCGTCCGATCGGGCTTGATTGGGAGGAGCCAAAACGGGTGGCGGAGGCGGTGCAGAAGATGGGTTTGCGCCATACAGTCGTGACTTCAGTCAATCGCGACGAGTTGAAAGATGGCGGCGCGGCGGTGTTCGCGGCAACGATTCGCTGGATACGGCGTATGAATCCTGAGTGCCGAGTTGAGGTGCTGACTCCCGATTTCAAGGGCGTTTACGATGCGCTCAAAGTGGTGATTGACGCGAAACCCGATGTGTTTAACCACAATGTGGAGACGGTGCCACGTCTGTACAAGCGCGTGCGCCCACAGGCAGTGTATAAGCGTTCGCTGCAAGTATTGAAATGGGCAAAGGAGATGAATCCTGCCGCGCCCACCAAGTCGGGCTTTATGCTGGGATTGGGCGAGACGTGGGACGAGATCATCGAGGTTATGCACGATATGCGCGAAAATGACATAGATATCCTGACCATCGGCCAGTATTTGCGCCCATCGTTCCAGCACCTGCCAATTCAACGCTATGTGCCACTGGAGGAGTTCGCGGCACTGAAAGCCGAGGGCAAGAAGATGGGCTTCCGCCATGTGGAGTCAGGCCCATTTGTGCGCAGTTCGTATCATGCACACGAGCAGGCTGATGGAGCCGAAACTGCTAAAGCTGCCAGTGAATAAATAGGGTAGTTATGAAGACAGTAGTGAATAATGCAGGTATCGCGTATGACGATCACGGCGTGGGGATGCCCGTTATTTTCCTGCATGCATTTCCCCTGAATAGAAATATGTGGAATGGGGAATTAACAGCGTTGCTGGGTGAAGAGCGGTATCGTCTCGTGGCGCTGGACTGGCGCGGTTTTGGTGAGAGCGATATTGTGGGCGATGTCTCGACAATGGAGATGTTTGCCGACGATGTGGCGGGGTTGATGGATGCGTTGGGGATGCAGGACGCAGTGCTG
>DATGJV010000096.1:0-5348 GCA_035295005.1 Ktedonobacteraceae bacterium
CATGCCACTATCAAAGCGCGATTCCACCATGATACCTCCTCCAATTTCAATTAATTGCCACGTCAAAGCATCTGTGTTCGTTCAATTGAGCTACATTTACCTTACATGGACTTCGATACGCAGCCTGTTTACTTGCTCACCTCATTCACAAAAACAGCGTTTCTTACACAATAGTATAGCAGGTTATGGCACAAGAAATCATGAGGAATGATTTCAAAGGAGGTCGTACTACCTGTTGCAAACGTCAAGCAAATATCGCATAGTGTCTTGAAAGCAAAAGATGTCGCATGCCGGGGCAAACGCATTTATAAGCATACACACAACGATGCGCTTCCTCTAAATCTGGAAGCGCATCCGAAGTCGTTGAAACGGTAGACAATATTGGCTGAATATCAGGCACCCGGTTGCACGATCAGCAAAGGCATACGCGAAGTATCAAGTACTCGTTCGGTTACACTGCCCACCCAGTGTTGCCGACCACCGTACCCGTGAGTAGTCATGGCAATCACATCGCAACCTCCAAACATCTCAGTACCCTCACCGTCGCCATTCTCAGCGACGCTGATGATTCCTTGCGCGATATCATCATCAACCGTTACAGATGCAGTCAGCTTGAGGTTGAGATTAGCGCCAGCCGCATCCTTTATGCGGTCGCCAAATTGGCTGATAAGCGCCTTCAGATATTCCCAGGCCATATTCTGATTCGCCTGCCTCATTCTGCCCATATCTGACAACCGACCCACCTTTGGAGCAGTCGCAGAAGGGCGGACAACATGGGTAAGATGCAATCCACCCTGTCCAGGAAAAGCCAGGGAAGCAGCCAGAGTGGCAGCAGGCATAAGCGCAGCTTTCGCATCATCCGAGCCATCCAATGGTACAAGCACACGTAAAGGTTGCTCCCCAGGATGTCGCTCTGAGGGAACTGGGCCACCTTCACGAAGAACGAGAACCGGCGTCCGGGCATAACGAGCAACTTTTGCAGCGACCGAGCCCATCATCCACCAGCGCGTGACTCCGGTATAACCATGACTACATATCACAACAATATCTGCCTGTTTGTCGGATGCTATGGCAAGAATGCTGGGAGCGATAAGGCCAGTAGGAACCTCGTTATGCACCTCAATGCCTGCCAGAAGATCAGAACTGGCAATCCCTGTCAGATAACTCTCAGCTAAAGCTCTATCTGTCTCTCCAACGGTTTGAATAAGCAGTGGCCTACCGGGTACAGAAGGTAAAGAGGCCGCTTCAGTACTTACCACACGCACCAGGAAAATGGAACCACCAGAGACACGAGCCAGACGGGCCGCAATAGGAATCGCTCGTTCGGCTCGCCCGGAGCCATCGAGAGGGACGATAATCCGTTTAAACATATACTATACTCCTTGATAGCTATCTCAACAAGAATATCTTGCGAATAGAGGGCATGTCGCAATTAAGACAAGACCCGGTGAGGTGGCTTTTAGCTCATCAGGTCTTGACTGTAACTCGTCAGGCTGCTGTCGCCTCCTCTTCCGCTTCACTCGCAAAAGAGAGTGGGCGGGCAACGTTCTCCAGAGACTGCCGTTCCGCGTTGACTCCAAAGAAGATCGCTATGATGCCAGCCGCCGCCATCAGTAACGCGCCAAACAGGTCACCATAGAAGACCTGGATCGGCTGGTTCGATGCGATAAGTACCCCGAACAGGACCGGGGCCAACGCCGAGGCTCCCTGCCCAATGGCATAGAACAACGCAATTGCCAGCGCACGCACTTCCAGAGGAAACACCTCGCTTACCGTCAGGTAGGCGGAGCTTGCGCCAGCAGAGGCAAAGAAGAAGATGATTGACCAACAGATAGTCTGCGTCACAGCATTCAGGATACCTTGCAAGAACAGCCAACCTGTGATGGTCAAGAGGACGCCCGAAATGATATAGGTAAAGCTGATCATCTTCCGGCGTCCGATGGTATCAAACAACCGTCCAATCGTCAGTGGCCCAATAATATTGCCAATGGCAAACGGGATGACATATAACCCCACAGTGCTTGCCGGAATATGGTAGAAGGTTGTGAGTACCAACCCATAGGTGAAGAAGATCGCGTTATAGAGGAAGGACTGCCCCACCATCAGCGAGAACCCCAACAATGAGCGTGTGGGGTATTCTTTCAGCATGGTTTTGGCAATCTGGCGATAGCTCACCGTCCCGGTTGGGCGAATCAGCATGGAACCCTGTGGTTCGGGCAACGAGGTAATATGGTCTTCTTTCATGACCTCACCCTCAATCATACTGACAATCTTATCCGCTTCCTCGAAACGCCCGTGCATCATCAGCCAGCGTGGACTTTCCGGCACGAAATGTCGCACGAACAGAATCGCCAACCCTAGCACCGCGCCCATACCAAAGCAGAGTCGCCAGCCCAGATTCACCGCTAGAATATGTGGATCAAGCAATACAGTCGTCAAGCCTGCACCAACGGCCGTGCCAACCCACCAGGTACCATTGATCGCAAGGTCCGTATGACCACGCACTCGCGCCGGAATGAGCTCATCAATAGCGGAGTTAATCGCCGAATACTCTCCACCAATTCCTGCGCCAGTCAGCACACGGCAAGCGGCGAACCAGATAAAGTTGAAGGAGAAGGCTGTCGCGACAGTAGCAACCAGATAAACGCCCAATGTAACCATAAAAAGCATTTTGCGCCCAAACTTATCGGTCATACGACCAAAAAAAAGTGCGCCCACTACAGCACCAATAAGATACGCAGTACCTGCTGCCGAGACTTGCACATCAGTGAGGTGCAACGTTTGTGGGTCCTTGAGGACCGCGCCGATCACACCGATAATAGTTACCTCAAGTCCATCCAGAATCCACGTAATACCAAGTGCAATAACAACGAGCCAGTGCCACCGGCTCCAGGGAAGACGATCCATCCTGGCGGGAACATTGGTTCTCACCGGCTTCACCTCGGGTCCTACCTGTACGTGTTTAGCTTCCATAGCTCTCAGACTCCTTTGCCGCTTTCAACTCAGCAATCAATAGACACCTGTAGTACTCCATATATAGTAGGTAACACGTATCCTATTGGGCAAAAGAAGACACCGAAATGTGATGTTGCAAGAATTAAATTCACCTGCAGGTACAGTCACTACAACGCTCGCATTGTTGTTTGCGATGCGACAAGTTATAAGTTATACCCCTCCTCATTACAAGCGCACACCTATGAGCAACCCTTGTATACCATTGCGACTACAATACGTCTATAAGATAGAGCATCTGCAAGCGAGAGGAATAAAATAACGGCTTGCCAGCAGGTCACCCCTCATATTCACCAGTCCTGAGATAGTGAGAGGAAAAATGCTCCTTTGGAAGGTTACCCGGCGTTATCCAGCGATTACCCGGCACCATCCTCTGGCCGGTCATACTCTATAAGAGATGAGCCAGCAACCTGAACAGCAATAATGGAGGAACTATGCGTATTCTCATACTGGGGGGTGATGGCTACCTCGGCTGGCCCCAATCACTCTACCTTTCCAGCAAAGGGTATGATGTCACTATCTTCGACAATTTGTCTCGGAGACACTTCGACCTTGAACGCGGCTTCAATAGCCTCAACCCCATCCAGACACTTCACGAACGAGTAGCCGCGTGGAAAGAAATTTCTGGACGGCACATTCAGGTCTGCATTGGCGACACGATGGATTATGAAACCCTGTCCGCAATCTTTCGCGATATTCAACCCGAAGCAGTTATACACTTTGCCGAACAGCGATCTGCCCCCTATTCCATGATTGACCGCAAACACGCAGTCTTCACGCAAACGAATAATGTGATTGGTACGCTCAATGTGTTGTATGCTATAAAAGAATTCGCGCCCGACTGCCATCTGGTGAAATTGGGTACGATGGGCGAATATGGCACACCAAATATTGATATCGAAGAAGGCTTCATCGAAATTCACCATAAAGGTCGTTCGGACATTCTTCCTTATCCCAAACAGCCCGGCTCATTCTATCACTTGAGCAAAACGCATGATAGTCACAATATCATGTTCTGCTGCAAAATCTGGGGCCTTCGTGCCACTGACCTGAACCAGGGAATTGTCTATGGCTTTGAGACCGACGAAACAGAGCAAGACACACGCCTGGAAACCCGTTTCGACTACGACCAGATTTACGGTACCGCCCTGAATCGCTTCTGCGTACAGGCCGCTGCAGGATATCCTCTCAGCGTGTATGGCAAAGGCGAGCAAATTCGTGGCTACATCAATTTGAGGGACACTATCCGCTGTATTGAACTGGCTCTTGCCTCACCCCCTGAAGAAGGTGAATACCGCGTTTTCAATCAGTTCACCGAACAATTTTCACTTCTTGCACTGGCAGAAATGGTCGTCAGGCAAAGCAACCAATTTGGGCTAGAGGCGCAGCTTAAACATTTCTCCAACCCTCGCGTTGAGGCAGAGCAACACTACTACAACGCCGCTCACACCCGACTCATCGAACTTGGACTTGAGCCACATCTCTTGCACGAAAGCGTACTCCAATCTTTGATTGAGCTTGCCATCAGACACCGCGAACGGATAGATAGGAATCTGATCATGCCCACGATCAACTGGCGCATGACAAAAAACGGGGTTGCGCCATCCGAATCCTGACCATCGCGCACTATTTCAAGCAAGCAGTCGGTCAATAATCGGACAGATATCTTGATTTGCCTGTATATTCCAGGCTTTGTAGGCCCGAATGTCGTCCATCTTTTCTGCAATCATCACAGGGTTCGTTGCTATGCGCGTAAATAGCTCTTTCTGAGCCATCGCTTCCAGGCAAACCCAGCCCAGATTGTGTTGCTCGACAAATTGCAGACTGGGAGTCTCCTGGCCTGGAATATAGGCGGTAACGAGAAACGGTTTCTCCAATATGAATGCTTCTGTGATAGAACTTGCCCCCGCCTTACCTGCTATAACATCCGCCGCCGCCATGTAGGGCGCGATCATCTCAGTAAAAGGCAACGTTCTTACCCATTTACTACCCGCATAACGCTCTATCATTCTCTTATTATTGCCAGCCGCCAACATAACCTGCACCGGTACCTCCATACTCAAAAGAGTATCTACCGTCCGATCAACGCTGGCCGCCCCCGTAGCTCCGCCCTGGAGAAAGATAGTAAATAGTGCTGGATCAAAATCGAGAGCAGCGAGCGTTTCGCTTCTCCCGCTCGCTGAAACTTCTAAGAACTGGCGTCGTATCGGTCTACCAGTCACATGCAAAAGTTTGCTCTCAATCCCCTGTTTCATTGCCTGGGCAAAAATTTCACGGGTTGGGGCAAAATAGGCATCGGCCTGTTTCTCTGTGAACCATGTCATGTGTACCTGCCC
>DATGJV010000097.1:0-4121 GCA_035295005.1 Ktedonobacteraceae bacterium
AGCATTGCTCCCATTGGGACTACTCACAATTGACCAGATCGAAGAACCTGTCACCTGTGCCAATGCCGGACGTGCCAGTAGCAATACGAGCAATATCATAGATGCGCTACTCGACAATAGCAATTTGGGAAGCCTGGGTAACTTCAAAAAGGTAAGATTCAGCATGAAATTGTATCCTCCTGCGGTTGAAAGCAGAGACCTCACAACACAATGTGATTTTTCTGGAGAGATATCTATTCTATGAGGGAACAGGTCATGCGTATTGCATATCCCAGACCTGTGATTCTCTCATCAAAAGGTACGCAGCCAGTTACATGGCATCATTGCATCATTGTGCTTATTTGCCTTCAGGCAGGTGGTATGTTATAGTTTAGCAGTACAGTTACGTCTTTTTCTCTTCCTTCTAAACGAAGACGATATTCGATCAACCGTTTGCTTTCGCGAGAGGACAGATGCAGGAAAATCAAGCGGGTACACCAGCTACAGCAAACAGAGCAGATATACGGCTTGCAGAGTTGATGGGGGCGCTTTCCCTTGCCACTGACCTGGGGATGGGTCAGCCTATGGAGTACGCATTGTGCGTGTGTGTGCTGTCTGTTCGCCTGGGAGAGGCGCTGGGCATTAGCGAGAACGAATTGCGCGAGGTTTATTACCTGGCATTGTTACGCCATATCGGGTGCAATGCTGAGACGTACAGGATGGCCGACCTTTTTGGAGACGAGCTTGCTCTGCGAACGGACTTCGCAACTGTGGATAGCGGACATCCTTCGCAGGTGGTGGGGCTGGTGATTCATTACATCCGGCAAGCCAACAAGGGCAGTTCACCGCTCCATCTTGCCCGCGCCATTGCCCAGGGGTTATTGACCGCTCCACAACTCATGAAGGAAGAATTCACCGGTTTTTGCGAAGTTGCACAACGTCTCGCCGGGCGGCTTGGTTTCGACGAGAGTATGCAAATTGCCCTCGGGCAGGTATTTGAGCGATGGGATGGAAAAGGGTTACCCGGTAAAGCGAAGGGAGAGAATCTGGCACTTTCTCTACGCATTGTAACTCTGGCGCAGGATGCCATCACCTTCCATCGCCTGGAAGGCGTTGAGGCGGCGGTAAACATGGCGAGGGAGCGCAAAGGAACGGCCTATGATCCTCGCATAGTAGAGTGCTTTTGCCAGAAGGCGCATCAACTGTTAGCCGGGCTGGAGGATGAACCACCCTGGGAGGGAGTACTCGCACTGGAACCAGGTGTACGCAGTCGTCTCTCAGTTGAGCAGTTCGACGCTGCCTGTCGAGCTATTGCCGACTTTGCGGATGTCAAATCGCCATATACCCTCGGCCATTCGGTTGGCGTGGCCGAACTTGCAGCCAGGGCAGCCCGAAGATGTGGCTTACCTGATGCTGATGCAGTGACGATTAAACAGGCAGGGCTCCTGCACGATATTGGACGAGTGGGCGTCTCAGCCGGTATCTGGGGAAAACCGGGGCCGCTCTCAGAGAGGGAGTGGGAGCGAGTGCGTATGCACCCCTATTACACTGAGCGCGTCCTGGCCCGGCCAGGCGCACTGAAGCGATTGGGAACATTAGCTGCACTCCACCATGAACGACTTGACGGGTCGGGCTACTATCGTGGATTGTCCGCGAATATGCTCTCGCCTGCCGCCCGCGTACTCGCGGCAGCCGATGTCTACCAGGCAATGACCGAGCCACGTCCACATCGCCCCGCCCTGGCACCGGAAATCGCTGCCGCGCAATTGCAACGCGAAGCCCGTGCAGGAAGACTCGATAGTGAAGCAGTGCAGAGCGTTCTCGCGGCGGCAGGCCACGAGGTACGGCCCACCCGTCGCGAACTCGTTGCGGGTTTGAGCGAGCGCGAAGTAGAAGTCCTGCGCCTGATCGCACGCGGCCACTCTAAAAAGCAGATAGCGAGTATACTTATTATCGCCGAAAAGACCGTAGACAACCACATTCAGCACATCTACAATAAGATTGGCGTCTCCACCCGTGCCGCCGCCACCCTCTTCGCCACAGAACACGACCTCCTCGCACCCGCCGAATGATGCCACAAATAGGGCGAACACCCTATGCTCTTCCTTTCCATTTTGGGTAATCTTTGAACAGATGTGAGACGAGAGTAGTCAACCATCCGCGCTCACAAAACTGGCGGTTCTTCCAACCGCACATCCATGCTCATATATGAGGAGAGACACAATGTATGACGCTATTGTGGTAGGGGCCCGCTGTGCCGGGTCACCTACAGCTATGTTACTTGCCCGCAAGGGCTACCGGGTCTTGCTGGTGGATAAAGCCACCTTCCCGAGCGACACCCCCAGGGGCATCTACATCCATCAGCCAGGTATCGCTCAACTCAAACACTGGGGTCTCCTGGATCGACTTGTCGCCTCGAACTGTCTGCCCATCGGCAAGCTGGCCTTCGACCTCGGTCCGATAACGCTTACTGGCTCGCCCCCACCTGCCGATGGCGTCGCCGAGGGGTACGCTCCCAGGCGCAAAGTGCTTGACAATATCCTCGTCGAAGCCGCCGTCGAGGCTGGTGCCGAATTGCGCGAAGGCTTTACGGTGCAGGAAATCCTCATGAACGGCAACGAGGTGACTGGCATTCGTGGTCATGCCTCTGGCGGAGCAACCATCACGGAGCGGGCACGCATGGTCATCGGGGCAGACGGCATTCATTCCTTCGTCGCCCGCGCAGTTCAGGCCCCGGCGTACAACACAAAACCCACGCTCGACTGCGCCTACTATACCTACCATAGCGGTGTCCAAATAGAGGGGGCCGAACTCTACCTGCGCGGCCCTCGCTACTTTGGGGTCTGTCCCTCAAATGACGGCCTGGTCTACAGTTTCGTCCAGATACCCCGCCGGGAACTCCACTCCTTCCGCGCCAACATCGCAGATAACTACCAGCAAGTGTTTGACCTGGCACCTCATCTTGCCGAGCGTCTGCGTAGCGGCAAGCGAGAGGAGCGATACGTGGGCGCGAGCGATTTGCCCAACTTCTTGCGCAAGCCCTACGGACCCGGTTGGGCACTGGTGGGTGATGCTGGCTACCACAAGGACCCCTATACGGCGCAGGGAATTACGGACGCCTTCCGCGACGCCGAACTGCTCGCTGCAGCAATCGACGCTGGCTTCTCTGGAAAACATGCACTATCAGAAGCCCTCGCCGACTACGAACGGCAACGCAACGAACACGTCCTTCCCATGTACGAGTTTACCTGCCAGCTCGCCAGCTTTGAGCCACCACCACCCCATATGCAGCAACTCTTCGGCGCCCTCTATGGAAATCAGACCGAGACAAACCGCTTTCTCGGGACGATTGCAGGGACGGTTCCGATCCCAGAGTTCTTCTCCCCACAGAACGTTGGACGGATCATTGCCGGGAGCGGCCAGGCGCTGCCATCACCCATGCACGCGGCTTAGCGAAGAAATACGAAAAAAAGTAACTGTCATCGGCTATTCCCGATGATGAAAGGAGAGCATTTTATGTCAACAGAGCAAAATAGGGCACACGATCGCCGTTTCGTTGAAGAGGTGTGGAGTCAAGGAAATATGTCAGCAGTAGATGAGGTTTTAGCCAACAACTACATCTTACACGATCCCAGCAGGACAATCCACGGCCCAGAGGGATTCAAACAATTCGTCTCCATGTTCCGCAGCGCATTTCCCGACCTGCATATGACGATTGAAGATCAAATTGCCGAGGGAGACAAGCTAGTGAGGCGATTCAAAGTTCACGGAACGCATCAGGGTGAGCTTCAGGATATACCGCCAACTGGTAAACAGGTGACAGTGTCCGGAATACTCATCAGTCGCTACGAAAATGGAAAGCTCGCGGAAGACTGGAGCAACTTCGACGCTCTAGGTATGCTGCAACAACTAGGCGTGATTCCAGCGATGGGATAGACTTGCCAAAGCATGTGCAGCCCTCCTCAAGAGGATGCAAGAACATTTCCTCTTGAGCAGAGACTGGAAGGCACCAACTTGTAACATCAATGAAAGGATGGTACACCAGCAATGGCGATAACAAAACAAGAGATTCTGACGAGTCAGTCTGCTACAGAATTGGCGGCGATGATTGCTCGCGGCGAGATATCCTCCAGCGAGGCCGT
>DATGJV010000098.1:0-4365 GCA_035295005.1 Ktedonobacteraceae bacterium
GGCCCGCCGCTCCAATATTAAAGAGTCCGGCACGGAACGCAATCGCAACCGAGAGGCCGGTCAGTATCAGTGGCGTGACGTTCACCAGCGTAAACGAGAGGTTTTGCCCGTTGCCGAACGCTCCTGTAAATAGCGTCGAATAGGCGAACAGGGCATTGTTGAAGCGATCAACGATTGACCCCGGCGAGGTTATCATAATCACAATGATACCGAAAATCATCGCCAGGATGACCGCGAAAAGGGGGCGTCCTGCAGCCAGCAGAAATTTGCGTAACCGTGTTATTAGCGGCGACGACGGTGTAGGCTGGTCAGATGATGTTGTTGGCGCAGCCATAGACATATTCCTCCTTATTCAAAAGCGGCTTCATCCGAAAATTGCTGAAAATAAGAATTTGTTTTCACTATCATAACATCACTGCTGAGCAGAAACAAGCATTATGTTGACAACAGGATAGAAAGAACATCTGAGCATAGGCGGCGCCGCCTATGCTCAGATGTTCTTTCTATCCTGTTGTCAGTTACCAGCTTACGGAATAGCCTCAGGTGGCACAAGCGTACCAGCTCTAATCTGGCTGGCATACGCATCTGCTTGAGCTTTCGCATCTGCGGGTACCTGGCTGTTCACAGGTGCATAACCGACGCCATCGTGAGCGAGGTCAAACTTGGGTGGATTGTTCGTGTAGTTGCCAGTCTCTGTATCATTAATGATATCGTACACGGCAGTATCTACACGTTTGAGCGCACTGGTAATAACATCCGGGTGAATGTAGCCCTGGTCGGCATCCACGCCGATACCAAAGACTTTGTTCTGGTAGGCCGCGTCAAGAGCGCCGACGCCGCAACCACCTGCTACCTGGAAGATGATATCTGCCTGGTGCTGGCTAATCTGGCTCTGCGCTACGTCCTTACATTTCGCTGTCGCCGTGAAGTCATTCGAATAGTTGACGATGACTGTCACTTTCGGATCAACTTTCTGGGCGCAATATTTGTAGCCCGCAATGTAGCGCGTAACCGGTGGAATAGGCAAGCCACCAACCGCGGCAATCGTATTTTTACCGAGCAGACCCGGCACCTTTGATGGACCGTCAACTTCCATCTGACCGGCTATTGCTCCAACAAGACAGCCAGCCTCTTGCTCCTTAAAGAAGAGTGGCGCGACATTGGGTAGCGTCTCACAGTTGCCGTTGTTCGGATTGGGGACAGCGCAGCCGTCAACAATTGCGAAATTTTTGCTGGGGAACTGCTTGGCAACCTGATCGAGCGGCGTCTGCATCAGGAAACCCACTGCAACGACGAGGTCCGCACTCTGTGCAGCCGATGTCAAGTTCTTGACATAATCATTTTGAGATGTGGTCTGAATGATTTTTGTTTTGAAACAATACTGCTTCTGCGCTTTGGTGTAACCAAGATAGGCGAGGTGGTTGAAGCCGTTGTCGTTCAGTCCACCAATGTCGGTTACCAGTGCTACCGTCGCTTTGGCTGTACACGACGTGGTTGCGGTACCTGTGCCTGAGCCTGAGCCGGTGGTGGTGCTACTGCCACAGGCGGCGAGCAGCATCGCAAATATGAGGAGGATTGGAGCGAAACGGGCGTAGACACCGATTCTTCGCATGGAAGCTTCCTTTCTTCTCTGTGAAAAAGACAATGCAGGTTAGTAGGCAGGTCATGCCACGATACAAAAAATCCTGGAGGCAAACCAAACGTTCGCTCCCATAAAAATAACGGTGCGGGAGAGAAGATTGACTCCACTGTTTTCAGTATATCATGAAATACCTTGCCTGTGGGACTATTTCAAACAATGGAACAAAGCCAGGGCTTTAGAATTAGCCCTGCTACGTTACATACGTAACGAAGAGGTTATAACCTCACAAAAAAGCAAGCCAGATTTTACATCCGGTGCCGCCGAACGTAAAATCTGGCTTGCTTTTTTGTGAGGTTATGCTATCAGGCGCGAATTTCATCGAGCATAGAGAGGTTGATGAACAGGTCGCAGCTCTGGCGTAGCGTTCCAGACATCGCCTCATCGAACGCAGCTACCTCGACGCGCACACCATGATCGGAGCAGTAGTCGAGCATGGGCATAAAGTCGCTATCGCCACTGACCAGTACGATGCAGTCAACCGCCTTGCCATCTACGAGACGCACAACGTCCATACAGAGGTCGAGGTCGAGGTCGGCCTTCTTCGCGCCGCTGGAGAACGTCTTGTAGTTCTTAGTAGTGATGCGATAACCCAGGCCCTTGACGGCTTGCAAGAACATCTGCTCATCGCCGGGTTGCGGACTGGTGGGACAGTAGGCATGCGCCCGGATCAGGCGGCGATTGCCACGCAAGAAGTCGAGCAGCTTCCCAAAATCCACTGCCATGCGCAGCGTGCGAGCCGAGTAGAGCAGGTTGGCAACATCAACGAAGACACCAACGCGCTCATTCGATGGGAATGGCGGCATCGAAACCGAGATGTTGGTAGGAGCCTGGTTCGCCCTTCGCAGTTCCGCTACCATGCGGTCTGTCTGCGTCTGAATCGCCTGTGACACAATATTGGCAAGCTGGTTGACCGAGGCAGATGTAGCCTCAGTTGTGCGTACCGGATATGCCGGTGTGCGCTGGGCATCGGTGCGAATCGAGCGCACATTCTGTGCCGCCATCGTGCCGCGAGCCGGCGAAGGATCAGGCCCCATAAATGGCCCTACATTATCATTGCCCTGATTCATCTGGCTCACTGTATAGCCGGAAGTAATAGTAAAGGGTGCCTGATTCGTCGTAACCGATGGCGGCGTTGCAGCGGGACGTTGCGGCGTTGCAGCAGAAGCCGCCGATGGGCGCTGTGGCGCGGGTGTTGATGGAGTCACCACCGGGCGTTGTGGCATGGTCGGTGGCGGCGTTGCGATTGAACGCGGCTGCGCGACTGGCGCACCCGGCGTTGTTGCCGGTATTTCGGGCGTTGCCGGCAGCGCATTGCCGGTCAGGGTCGCCACGCTCACGCCATTTGTATGGCGGCGACGGCGGCGGCGCGTGTTGGCCTTTTGTAGTTCTGAGTACTCCAATGGCGGCAGGTCTTCTGGTTCGACATCATCCTTCTGCTCTGTAACCGGCTCAACCACCGCGGGTATGACCTGTTGCGCGTTCAGTGTGGACGCGATATCCGCCACTGTTGCCTGCGGTTGTGGCGATTGCTGTGGTTGCTGCGACTGTTGGGCCTGTGCCTGGGGTGTTACTTGCTCTTTACCACGTTGACGCTCTTGCCCGTGTTTGCGACGCCGCTCTGGCTCCGCCGCGACCTGGGGCTGTGTCGCCGTATTTTCAGCGATAACAGGTTCTGCGGACGTTTGTTTCGCAACGGTCTGTTCCGGTTGCGCAATTGTTGGCGTTGGTTTCACCTGCGACTGCGATTCCCGTTCCGTTGGCTGTGCAGTCTGGCTATGTCCATTTGTCAGGCCGGTATCGGTGGTGGGTGCTGGCGCTGTTGTTGCGGCAGGTGCCGTCTTTGAAAGATTGTCGAAACGATAACGGCGAGCAGGGCGGGGTTGCGCCTCCGCGGACGTGGTTTCCACAGGCTTCACCGTTGGTTCGGCTGTTGCCTCGTTCAGGGTCGGTTGCGCTGCTTGCGGTTCAGCCTGTTCAGGTTGGTCTGGTTGTGCGGTAACATCGGCGGCAGGGGCGCGAGTCTCTTCACGGTGCCGTGTGTTGTGGCGCGGTAAGCGCATTCGGCTGGCCGGGCGCAACAGGGGTGAAACTGGGCGTGCGGCAGGTGCTGGCGTTTCTGGTGTTTCAGCTTCTGCTATCCCGGCAGTCCGGGTTGCCGGTGTTGTCTCCTCAGTTTCAGAGACTTCCACGGAAGTGGTTGGTTCAGTTGTCAAAGTTGTCTCCTCGGTCGGCTCAGTTGTTGGAGTCGAGGCAATGTGGGGAGTTTCCCACGGCATGGCAAACTCAGGTACAAACATCTCTTCTACGGAAGAGGTGGGAGCAGACGGAGCGGTTGGGGTTGCTGGAGCAGGTGTTGTTGTGCCTTCCTGTGCCTCTTGCGCTTCCTGTACTCCCCTACCAAAGCGTGCCTCTGCCTGGCGGAATTCTTCAATGAATGCTGTGAAGGTCTTTACTTTCTCCTCGTTCGTTGCATCCACGCTACTGGTTGCATTGTCCTGTTCACCATGTTCTGGTGGCGAGGTGGGACCTTCCTGTGCCTCTGTAACCGTGAGTGCCTGGGGTGTTTGCCCCCCAGCAAATTGAACGTCCTGTGTTGTTGATTGTTCAGGCGTCTCTTCCCCGGTGGAGGCTGTCACGATTGCAGAAGGCGAAGATGTAGTCGTTTCGGGGGCATGGGTATCCTCCACGACCGATGTATCAACGTCGTTATGCTCTGGATAACT
>DATGJV010000099.1:0-4521 GCA_035295005.1 Ktedonobacteraceae bacterium
AGATACCGAGAAACGGCTTACCCTGCTCCGTTGCCTTACGAATAGCATCGTCCAGGCCATGCTCTCGCATACGGTTCATAGCAGCGCCTCCTGAGCCGACGCCGGGAAGGACGATTGCGTGCGAGTCCGCGACCACCGCAGCGTCGTCCGTTACCTGCACATCTGCCCCGATGTATGCTAAAGCCTTTTCTATGCTCCGTATATTTCCCGCTCCATAATCAATGATAGCGATCATTCAGCATTTCTCCCTCTATACCCCCGTAGGAGCCGATTTATCGGTAACGTGTACAAGGGCCGATAAATCGGCGGTGAGCGCGGTCAACCGGCTCCTACATGATGTTGTCATACGCATTCTGGTGTTAAAATGTCTCGATTCCAGTATTGCCGACCTGTATGGCTTGCGTTAATCCCAGCCAGGTAATTGTTGCTGGCATACGCTGAGTATCAAGCAGGTTGACTGTCAGCAGAGGGCAGCACATGAGCGCCAGGTGTATGAACTCTGACCAGTTGTCAGGCAATGCATTGTGCGCACGCAGTTGCTTGATGAGCGGCGTGAGGAGATGTTGTATCTTCGTTTGCAAAATTGCCTGGCGCACGGATGTGAGCGCATACGTATGCTCAACCGAGATATGCCCGTTCTTTATAGTAACAGATAATTGCAAATGGTGCGCAATCTCTTGTGGGAAATACATCCACGTTGCGAATACATTGTGAAAGAGCGGCTTGACGATATCAAGGAGCGGCGAATGGCGACCAGCGAACGCGGGATCGAAGTAAAGGTAACGATATGGGAGCCAGGGTACCCGCAAGGGGATACCCCTACTATACGCGACGCCGTCTATAGTAGGGGTATCCCCTTGCGGGTACCCTGGCTCTTTTGCATATTCGTACCCTGGCCCATTTACGGATTCAAGGAAGACATTGCCGAAATGAGCATCACCGTGTCCGATAATTGTGCCGACGGGTTGAGCAGGGTGTAATACTTTGATAGCGTGTTCGACCAGTTCACCCAGCGTCTTTTGCTGTGCAACCCCGTTGATAGTCCAATGATAGTGTAGTAGTTCGTCGAATGAGACGCTGGCATTGGGATGTTGCTCATTTTTGTTGTCATGGAGTGGAACCTCTTTCCCCCCGTAAAAAGCCTGGAAACGTCCACCTGTGAGCCGGTGCCAGAAGAGTTGGTGAATGGGCGCACGAGCATTTTCTTCGGCAGTGCTGAAATCGAGCGTTGAGGCGTAGATTTCGAGCAAGCGATGACATTCTTGCTGTTCGGCGTTGGCAATAGTCTCGATACTTATATCCCCAACATTGCCAGTTTCGCCGGTTTCGATGGCGCGAACAAGGTCAAACATGACGGGCCAGCGAATGACCGGATAAATGACCATCTGCTGATCTTTTTCATGCAGGGTTTGTAGGGGCAGAACGATATTGTAGCCGGAGCGGTGCAGCAATTCCGCGTGGTAGTACTCTTCAAGGATACCTTGCTCCTCAACGTGGGTTTTGAAGAAATAGTCCTCGTTGTGAAGACGATAAAAGCCATTGAAAGAGTTCAAAGAGACGGCTCTGGGTGTGAGCGTGATGCTATCCACGTTCAGATGCATGTGGCGTGCGAACCAGAGCCGCAGGAGCCGTTCTGCCTTCTCGCGTTGGCTAAATTGCAACTTCTGTATAGTGGCAAGGCTATCAAGATCCGCGAGGAAGGTTGGAAGCTTTGTCATGTTCTCGATAGTAAAATCTGGCTTGCTCTGCTCCAGTAATGCGCGAGCCTCTTGAGTGCGTGCGCCCGTTAAGACAGCGATGGTGAGAGCGCCCGCTGCCCGCCCGCTAAGAATATCGCTGGTTGAGTCGCCAACAACAATGAATGGAGGGAGCGTCTGTGCTTCAGGTGGGTCTTGCAGAATTGTTTGCCGATAGTCATGGTCAGCAGCCAGCAGAAAAGGGAAGGGATGAGGTTTGCTCAACAACGTCTGATTACCACAATCCCGCAGTATTGTTTCCGCACGTTCAACATCGTCATACGTTGAGATATGCTGTTCGTCAAAGTGGGCGAGCAGGTGATACATCCTGAGTGGATATTCCGCCTCCTGACGCACGCGACCGGTGGCAAAGCCGGGTGTATAGCCTTGCGCGATCAACGTTTTCAAGGTCGCGCTCTCTTGTTCTACAGGCAGGAGTGGATGCTCAAAGTGAATGCAGCCAGGTTTGCCAGATTGTGTGGGTGCGTGTCCATAGGTCCTGGTATAGAGTTCATCGCCTAAATACCACTCTTGAAAGATAGCGCGACAGAATGACCAGAAGGGACTGTAGCGCGAGAAGACGCCATTGACAGAGATACCGAGTAATTCAGCGGCGTAGATATCGAAGCGGTTGATGAGTTCCAGACCGACATACCCACGAAAGGGCGGCGAAGAGAAAAGCTCGTCTAGCGGTGGAAGAGCGTGCTGTGCCTCCCAGAGCGTAGAGAGATAGCTATCTGAGAACTGCTTTCTGAAGGCAGCGATCCAGGTTGCTTCCCAGGGTTGAAGCGGTAAGAGATGCTGGGGAATCGTGTGTAAGTGACCTTTAAGGAAAGAAAGGAGATTGATCAAGTGCAGACAGACGGTGGCATAACACGTGTCCCAGTTAGAGTTGATGGCTCGTGCCTTGAGGGCGAGGATTTCTGCTTCGGGGAAAACAGAGCGGCTAACGCGGCGGCTTTCCTCAGAGGTGCTGGCCGGTTGGTAGTTTGTGGCTCCTGAAATATTCCAGTAGCGTGGACTGTAGAGCAATTCATGCAAGGTCAACCCTGCTGCATCCCAGTAGGCTTCCTCACTGGTGATAACGCCGTCGAGATCGAATATGATGAGAGTGTTCAATGGAGCTTTACCTTTTCAGTCTGGTATGCAGTATGCGCACACTATGAGCATCCTCCGAGAAACGGTAGGAGAGGGGTGTGATGTTGATATGCGTCGCGCCTGCGTTGCGCAATATGGCGACGATTTCTAGAAGTTCGGTGGCCGAGTTTTTGACATTTACCACCCCTGAGATAGTATATTCACAGCTATCTGCTGTATCGGAAATTGACCCGGCAACAATTTGCCCATTGCCGTTAGATGTGGAGATGCGAAATTCAAAACTGGAACCGAGTGAACCCAGACTGTGGTTGAGTTGGGTGCTGATATCATGAATTGCCTCTGGACTCTTGGCGTGCAAATAGGCGGTGAGCATAGAGCGGTTGCGGGCTTGCGCACGCGCTTCGATAAGTTCCAGCATGATGGAGGCGATGTCCAGCGTCCGGTGATATTGTCGCAGGAGGCGCGTGTTGCCGATCAGGCATGCCTGAGAGCGTAAAACGATGCCGTCATCCAACAATTTCAGGTGGTTTTCGCGCAGCGTTGTACCCGTCTCTGTCAGGTCTACGATTAAATCAGCGATGTCAGTGAGCGGCGCGGCCTCTAACGCACCGTGGGGAGAGATGATTTTGCAGTGGGTGATGCCGTGCTGGCGCAGAAATTGTGCTGTTAATGCTGGATATTTGGTGGCGATACGCAAGCCGCGTCCCTTGTGAATCGCATAGTATCCTGCCAGGTGCCAGAGGTCGGCGCATGTGCTGACATCAATCCATGTCTCAGGGACGGCCACGACGAGGCGACAACTGCCGTAACCCAGGTCGCGTTCAAGCACAATCAGGTCGTCATCGAAGTCTTCTTCGTGCTGTTCTTCTGTGGCCGTGCCGCGATGCTCGGCCAGGATATCGTAGCCAGTGATGCCGAGTGCGACATCGCCATCCTGTACCAGTGATGGAATATCGGCGGCACGTTGGAAGACCAGTTCCAGGTCGGGAATGCTGCCCATCCGTGCCAGGTACTGGCGTGGGTTGTTGCGGTTGACTTTCATGCCACATTCGGCCAGAAATGCCAGGGTGCTGGCTTCTAACGTGCCTTTGCCGGGCAAGGCCATGCGAGTTTCCTGTGTATTGCTCATAATGGTGCTATTTCATCTGTATGTATAGGGAGTGTACGTTCAAGGATTTTTCCCACATTGTCCAGGTTCAGCACATATTCCTCGCCAGTCGTGAGGTCGCGCACGGTGACGGTGTGAGACTGCTGCTCGGTTTCGCCAACGATGAGGGCTATGGGAATATGTTTCTTCGCCGCCAGCTTTAAGCCGCCGCTCACGCCACGTTGAGTCACATCAAGTTCAGTTTGCATCCCTATTGCGCGTACTAAGCGAGCCACATGCAGTGCATATGACATGTCCTGTGGGCTTACCGGAATGACGAGGGCCTGTACGACTTCTGGCGCTGGCAAGGTGCTTGCGGGAAGCAGCGAAAGCAGACGCTCGATGCCAAAGGCGAAACCACAAGCTTTCACATCGCGTGTACCACCCACGGTACGCATCAGGCGATCATAGCGACCGCCGCCGCAAATTTGTGTATCAAACCCATCGTCGTCGGTAGCATGAACTTCAAAGACGAGACCTGTATAGTAGTTGACACCCCGGCCAAGCGACAGATTGAGGAAGATCGCATCGCGGGGAACG
>DATGJV010000100.1:0-2161 GCA_035295005.1 Ktedonobacteraceae bacterium
GCGCGATGCACAGGATTGCGCGTCTGGAAACCCACGACCCGCTGCCAACCGCGCTCCGTAAACAACTGCCGGGCCTGTGTGGGAGTAAAGCGATAGCTGGGAAAAATTTGTTTCTGTACAGCAACCACGCGCACCGGGCCCCCCAGCAGGATATCCCCCTGCTGGTACATAGCTTTTACGCCAGGGTGCGCCTCTTCCGTCGTGCGATAGACTTTGCTCGCCTCAAGTTGCTTATCGTAGTCAAATTTCTCTTCAACTGTCATCACGGCCTGCAGCGTACCTTGCTCATCGGTCAGGGCAATCTGCGAGCCTTCTTTCAGCCTGATAGCCTGTTCGAGCGTTGTTGAGAGTGTAATCGGCACCGACCACGGCAAACCATTGTGCAGGTGCATGTCGTTGACTACGCTGAGATAATCAGACTTATTCATAAAACCGCCCAGTGGGCTATAAGCGCCAATGGCGAGCATTTCCAGGTCAGCCAATTGCCGCGAACCTACTACCACCTTCGGCAAGCTCCGGGCGTGTTCCCGCAAAGATACGCGCTCGGTCTCACCCGCCATATTTACCCGCAGTTCTCCTCCGTGGGGAGCAATCAATTGATGTGTCATGAGTAATTACACCTGATTTCTTCGGGGTCGAGGGCGCGATAAATCGGACCCCTACAGATAGCCTAGAGCGGCTAAACGCTCTATGGCAACTTCTGGTTCGTCTTCACGAGTCTCTTCGGCTTCCAGATAGCCATGCTCTACCAGAGTAGCAAAGATGCGGTCAATGCTTTCTGTAATGGTCTCTTTGTCGGTCTCGATCACCAGTTCGGGATGTTCTGGCTCTTCATATGGATCATCCACGCCCGTGAAATGCTGAATTTTCCCCTCGTCAACCAGCTTATAGAGACCCTTTACGTCGCGCTGGCGGCAGACATCTAAGGGACATTTCACATAGACCTCCACAAAATTCCCAATCTCCTGCCGCGCCCATTCGCGTGTTGCGCGATACGGGGCGATAGCGGCGGAGATACAGATAACGTTGTTGCGCGTCAATAAACTACACACGAAAGCGATACGTTTAATGTTGGTATCGCGGTCCTCACGGCTAAAGCCCAGGCCCTTGCTCAAATGTGTACGAACGATATCGCCATCCAGTACTTCAACATTGCGTCCACACGCTTTCAAACGCTCCTCAATAATCTCAGAAAGGGTGCTTTTTCCGGCACCGGAAAGCCCGGTAAACCAGATTGTGAAACCTGCCTTTGCCATATATCACCTCCAGGCCGCTAACGGTTGTGATCGCACATGGACGTTGATGTTTCGTCCCAGATAGTTGCCAAGCGCCATCGCAATGAACACGTAGTTGAGGAGATTGAAATCTACCGCCAATTTGCTCACATACACGCCGACATAGATGCCCACTCGTAACACAATTAACCCGATCAGGATGAAGGCATAGCTCCAACCCCCGCGCTGGTAGATGAGGCCCGTCTTCGTATCGCGCCATACCCGTACAATTTGGCCTCCTGGCACACCGGTGATCAGACCGATTACCGCCCCTATGATGACCGGATCAACGATGGCGGGATTCGTCCCTTTGTAAAGCGTGACACCAAAGTAGACGGCTCCCGCGAGAGGCAAGAGGAAATCACGACCGGCGATAATTTGCTGTGCGCATTGCTTATAAAACATGTATGCAAGTCCCGCAACGATCAGCAGTACCAGCAGAGGATTGTTAAACATTTGTGCAACCTCTTTCTGCAAGTTACGGATGGGCGACATCAAACGAGCTGTTATCCACCACACCATGAAAAATTTTGAGCCGCATGCGATGGAGAACGAGCTTCAAGAAATTTGACCCTTTATTCAGGTGGCTAAATGGCCTGTCCGCGGGTACTGCAACACCTAGAAAATCGCATAAAGGTTTCCAGCCCTCTTTTACTTCGTAGACAAGCAGCTTTTCAGGCGGGACCAGCCTTTTGACTTCCTCGATGTGCTGCTTGAAGATGTTTATGGTGTAGTCTTTGTCCTCAAAGCGATTGTGAAATGTCCCTTGCCAGATGACATCATCCGAGAAGCGAAAGAGGCGTCGCGTAAAAGGACTAATTACCTTCAAGAGCGATAAGAGCATAAACGCGAAGGGCGAGGATTTGAAGCTTTTGCCGAACTCGTAG
>DATGJV010000101.1:0-7364 GCA_035295005.1 Ktedonobacteraceae bacterium
CTTCGTCGGACTCACAGAGGCACAGGCCAAAGAGCAACAACCCGACGCTCGCGTCGAGCGTTTCCCGTGGACTGCCATTGGCAAAGCCGTTGCCACAGCCGAAACAGAAGGCTTCACGAAGGTCATCATGGGCAAGTACAATGAAATCCTCGGCGCTCATATCATTGGACCCGATGCCACCAACCTGATTAGCGAATTCTCGGTGGCGATGCGTGGCGAACTGACCGGCGACGAGATTATTGATACGATTCACCCGCACCCCACACTCAGCGAGGGGATTCGCGAAGCCGTACTGGCAGTCGAAGGCCGCCCGGTACATATTCCACCCAAACGGCAGGTTGCCCGCACAAGATAAGCAGTTCCAGAAGGTAAAAAGAGTCAGGCAAACTTCTTACGTTGCAAGAAGTTTGCCTGACTCTTTTTACCTTCTGGAACAAAGAAAAAATGTACCTACGACTTTGTGGCTGTCCACGGACCCTGACCGCCGGTAGACGAAGTCCATGTCCCACTCAGGCTCCCATCGGACTGCTGTGAACCAACAAAATTCACCTGTGTTGCGCTTGAACCTCCCGAACCCGGAATAGTGACCGAGAATGACACATGCCCCGTGAGTGTGACAAGGCCATTTTGAATGGTAAATGGCGCTGTATCTATGGAACATGTCCCGGTGAGCGTTTGCTGATTCTGCTGTAAATTCAGGGCCATCGCAAATTGCTTTCCTGCGTTCGCAGTATTCGTGATAGTCCCTGCATAGGTGCCTGCCACAGCCGGAAAGGTGTTTGCCGCGGTGGCGGTTGCGTTCACTGCCGCTTGCGTCGCTGCCGCGTTCGCCGCCGTTTGTGTCGCGGTACCATTCAGGTTATTCTGGGCCACCTGTGTCTGATTTTGTGCGGTGGCAGTCGCTGCTACCTGCTGGTTATGCTGCACCGTGGTAAAGGCGAATATGCCAATCACAGCGGCGATAATGATCAGAATCGCAACACCGGCAAGCACGAATATTCTGGTTCGATTGGGTTTGGCTGGAGGTGGTGTTCCCTGTCCCTGCCCCCATTGCCCCTGAGCATTCGGTCCTTGCCCCGGCCCCCATTGCGTTGGGGCGCTTGCTCCCTGCACCTGATTCCATTGCGCTTGCGGATTTGACCCTTGCCCCTGATTCCATTGCACCTGTGGATTTGACCCCGGCCCTGGATTCCATTGCACTTGCGGATTCGAGCCCTGGGGTTGCGCAAGTTGAGTCTTTTCTAACAGGGGTGGAGGCGGCGGTGCCATACTTTGGGATACATTCACCGTTACAAGCACCGGCGGCATACCCTGGCGCTCGACAGGAATTACCTTTCCTGAAAAGGTTCCTGGCGGGATAAAAATGGATAGGCGCTCGCCGGAGGGAAGCATTATCTCGCGGCTGGTTCCCATGCGGGCCTCGTTCTCTGAGACAGTCAAGGTCTGTTGAACGGGGGTAAAGTTGCTTCTATCAGATTGCATGTTCGACTCCATTTTTGGTTGTAGTGCCTGATGGTACGCATCGGCGAAAGCTAACATAGAAGGAAAGCGGTCTTGCGGATTCTTCGCCAGCGCCCGCATGAGAACATCGTCAACGGAACGCGGAATGGCGGCATTCACGGTACTCGGTGGTTGAGCCTGCGCCGTGCGATGTTGATGCCAGAGTTGCTCAAAACCAGTACCCACATAAGGATTTCTACCAGTTAAGAGTTTGTAAATCATCACCGCCAGCGCGTACTGGTCGGAAGCGTACACGGGCGCACCTTCCCACTGTTCGGGCGGCATAGCTTCCAGACTCCCGCGTACCGTCTGGCTCATACCACTCGTCGCGGTAAATTTGGCAACGCCAAAGTCCGCCAGTTGTACATTCAGGCGTCGCACGTCGTCGGTCGGATAGCGCACAAGGAAATTCGAGGGTTTCACATCCAGGTGAATAATACCCTGCTCATGCGCATATTGCAGCGCCTCAGCAGCCTGTCGCACAACTGGCTCCGCTTCCTGTGCAGTCAACGTGGTTCTATTGTGCTTATACATCCAATCCGTGAGCGATCTTTCCTCACAATAGGGCATGACCATGAACATCAGAGGGATACCATCAGCCGTTGCCTCCCCAAAACGGAACAATGGCAAAATGTCGGGATGGTTGAGTCGCGCTATAGCCGATGCCTCCCGACGAAACAACTGGAGCATTCTGCGAGCGTCTTCCGAGTTCGGATATCTGATGACTTCAGGACGAATCACTTTCATCGCTACCTGTCGCCCAATTGAGGTCTCATCAGCGAGGTAGATTTCTCCCATACCACCACTCGTGATAAGATTCACAATACTGTAATCCTCAATTTGTTGTCCTGGTTGTAACATGATTCTCTCTCTACTCTCGTGCTAAAGTGGTGAGCGCGTACAGACAAATTGTTATGCACAACAGTATAAACGTAAACAGATGGATAATCAAGTGGAAAAATAGCAGAAAAACAACAGGGCCAAACACCTGCACCGGATGTCAGCATATGTACTGATATCCGATGCAGGTGTTTGGCCCTGCATTCTATTCTCGGCCCAATGATGCTATCGTTTAATCTTTAATGTATTGATAAAGTTTTCTGCCAGCGTCTCATATGCATCAGCATAATACTCTTCAACGCGACCAGCATCACAGAGCGTGGTCAGAACGGAGTCAATAGGGAGTTGGGACAGCAAGGGAGCGCCGGTCATGCTCACTAATTCCGCTCCGTTGCTGGGGCCAAAGATTTCGTAGCGTTCGCCATCGGGTGTCTGGAAGTATGCCATATTCTCCACAACGCCTACAATAACACCTTTCAATTGCTGCACCATGCTGATGCACTTTTTCACCACCATCGTTGCCAGCATCTGCGGCGAAGAGACAATGATGATGCCATCAACCGGTAGCGATTGCAAAACCGTCATTGGGGCATCCGATGTGCCGGGAGGTAAGTCTACCAGCAAGTAATCAAGCTCACCCCAATCAACATCGCTATAAAACTGCTTGATGGCGCTGGAAATCATAGGGCCGCGCCAGACCACGGGGTCGCTCTCGTTCTCAAGGAACATGTTCATGGACATGACCTTGATGCCGCTACGACTGGTTAACGGCTCAATACCCCCACTCGCGGATTTCATCGGCTGACCCTTCGTACCAAACATACGGGCGATACTTGGGCCTGTGATATCACCATCGAGAATACCGACGCGCATTCCCTGTCGGCGCAATGAAACGGCAAGCAAACCCGTCACCAGCGATTTACCCACACCGCCTTTGCCGCTCATAATCGCAATAACCTGCTTGATCTTGCGGTCTGGTGCCGCATTCGACATCTGTAACGGAATACCCCGTCCAACGGGAGCTTTTTTAGGCGCAATCGAAGTTGGTTGCCCGTTTGCCGCCGCATTCAAATCTTGTAACAGCAGTTCCAGCTTTTCCGGGCCGAAACGATGGGTACGCGCCCCGCCCGCGACGCTTTCACGCGAACCGACAGCACACGCAGTGCAGGGCAATCCATGCCCATGAAAGACTTTGACTGTCGCCGGGTGTTGTGTCACAACATCATGAATAACCATATCGGCAGTAATCAGTTGTTCCGCCATATACACTATCCTCTCAAAGAGTCTATTAAATAGTTCGTCTATTTGCTCTTGCCGTGTTCGTTTGAGTCAAGTCCAGAGTACAGGATTAAATCCGACCTGTTCACTCAGGTATATTATAGCACAAGTTCGCATGCGTGGCTATCACTTTCTCGTCACGGTGTTCTATCCCGTAGGGATAAAGGCATAGCTTGATTTTTACCCTCACATCGGATACTCTTAACTCAAATACAACCTACCTTATAGTTCGCTCACCTATTTTCGCTATCCGTAAGAGGAGAACACATTATGACAGTTACGCAAAAAACCCCGGCTGCCACATCTACCACGCAGGCCGAGCGACAATGGAGCTACGCAAGCGGCACCAGCGATACGCCCCTGTTGGGCCTGACCATTGGCGACCTGTTTGACCAGACCGTTGCCCTGTACCCCGACCAACCAGCCCTTATTTCTCGCCAGCAGCATATTCGCCTGAGCTATCGCGAACTGCAGGCCCAGGTGAATCAGTGCGCGAAGGGCCTGATGCAACTGGGGCTGCAAAAGGGGCAGCGCGTCGGTATCTGGTCGCCCAACCGCGCCGAATGGTGCATAACACAATTCGCCACCGGCAAAATCGGCGTCATCCTGGTCAACATCAACCCCTCGTATCGCTTACACGAGCTGGAGTACGCACTCAAACAATCAGGTTGCACCGGCATCATCATTTCGCCGCAGTTCAAGACCTCCAACTACACTGAGATGATGTACACCCTGGCACCCGAACTCAAAGATAGCGAACCGGGGAAACTCAGCGCCGCCAAATTTCCTGAATTAACAACGGTCATTCGCATGGGGGCAGACCACGTTCCAGGTATGTTCACCTGGGATGACCTGATGGCAATGGGTGACACCGTAAGCGATGCCGATCTCAATACGAGACAGCGCGAGCAGGAATTTGATGATCCCATCAATATCCAGTATACCAGTGGTACCACAGGCTTCCCTAAAGGCGCGACGCTGAGCCATCACAACATCCTGAATAACGGCTATTTCATGGCCCGTCTGCAAAACTTCACCCATAATGATCGGCTCTGTATTCCCGTCCCCCTCTACCACTGCTTCGGCATGGTGATGGGCAATCTCGGCTGTGTCACCCATGGCGCGGCAATGATTTATCCATCCGAAGGCTTCGAGCCGCTGGCTGTCCTACAAACCGTACAGGAAGAGCGTTGCACCGCGCTTTACGGCGTCCCCACTATGTTCATCGCGGAACTCGACCACCCCGATTTCAGCAAATTTGACCTGACCAGCCTGCGCACAGGCGTCATGGCAGGTTCACCCTGTCCCAGCGAGGTCATGAAAAAAGTCATCAGTTTGATGCATATGAGCGAGGTCGAAATCTGCTACGGCATGACCGAGACCAGCCCCGTCTCAACGCAAACCCGCATTGATGCACCCCTCGATAAGCGTGTTGGCACTGTCGGGCAGGTTCACCCTCACCTTGAGATTAAAATTGTTGACCCTGCAACAGAGCAAGTTGTGCCGATTGGCGCAACTGGCGAGTTTTGCACACGCGGCTACAGCATCATGCTCGGCTACTGGAACAACGAACAGGCCACGGTAGACGCCATTGACCGTGCCCACTGGATGCATACCGGCGATCTCGCTACAATGGATACAGAAGGTTATGTCAATATTGTCGGACGCATCAAGGATATGATTATTCGCGGCGGCGAGAACGTATACCCACGCGAGATCGAGGAATTCCTCTACACGCATCCCAAGATTAGCGACGTGCAGGTGATCGGCGTACCCGACGAGAAATATGGCGAAGAAATCATGGCATGGGTCAAGGTCAAAACCGGCGAACAGGTCACACCAGAAGAACTACAAGCCTTCTGCAAAGGCCAGATAGCACATTACAAAGTCCCACGCTACTTCAAATTCGTCAACGAGTTTCCGATGACCGTCACCGGCAAAATTCAGAAATTCCAGATGCGCCAGCAATCTACAGAAGAACTTGGTTTGCAGAGCGCGGCGTCCATCAAGACTGCGTAACTACAATCTGGGATAGCATAGAAGTTATGGAGTTGTTTGTGGCACAAACAACTCCATAACTTCTATGCTATCCCTGCCACACCTTTGAGTTATTGCAATCTCGTAATGCATTTTGTATACTAACATCAAAGCATAGGAATAAATAAATGGAGGTGTATTACTGTGCCAACTAACCCGGCAAAGGACCCAAATGAGTATTTCATAGATGCTGAGAACGCAGCGGAGATGGCGCGTTTGTTGTATCAGGACCACTTAACAACACAGGGTATGGGAGGTACAATTCCTGAGCGCACTGATTTTTCTACAATTCATGGTGTCCTGGATATTGGCTGTGGCCCCGGTGGATGGGTACACGATGTGGCGTATGAACACCCCAAAATTCAGATCACCGGCATTGATATTAGCCGCACCATGGTTGAATATGCCCACACACATGCCTTTGTACAAGGATTGAACAATGCGCATTTTAGAGTGATGGATGCCACAAAACCGCTCGACTTTCCCGACGGCTCCTTTGATATCGTCAACACCCGCTTCATTTTCTCCTTCATGTTACCAACTACATGGCCTGCACTTATGGATGAATGCGTGCGCATTACACGCCCTGGTGGTATTATCCGCCTGACCGAAAGCGAATGGTACCTCACCAATAGCCTCGGCCACGAAACACTGCATGGCATGATGGCACTCGCGCTGAAAAAAGCAGGCAAAGGTTATTCCCCTGATGGACGTAATGTCGGCATTACACCTATGCTCGGCCAATTTCTCCAGCAAGCCAAATGCCAGCATATACAACATATGGCTCATATGCTTGATTATTCAGCAGGAACAGAGGCCTGGAGTACTTTTTATCAAAATACGATGGCCTTCTTCCAATTGGTTAAACCATTTATACTTTCGATGAAGGTCACGACGGACGAAGAATTTGAATCGCTCTATAACCTGATGCTAGCCGAGATTCAATTGGATTCGTTTCGTGGCATTTCGTTTGTCCTCACCATGTGGGGCGAAAGACCGGCATCTTAGAGTTTCGCTTCCGCCGAAGGGTTAAAGCGATAGAGACGAGCGGGCCTGTGCGTCCCCTCCATCTTCTTCGCCCCGGTATCTTCAAGGATACCGGTGGATAGTATCTTCTTGCGGAAATTGCGCTTGTCGAGCTTCTTGTGCTGGATAATCTCGTAGACACGCTGCAACTCGTGCAAGGTAAACTTATCCGGCAACAGATTGAAGGCAATGGTGGTGTAATCAAGCTTGCCGCGCAATCGGTCAAGTGTGTACTGAAGAATCTTCTCGTGATCGAAGGCAAGCTGCGGCAAATGGTAGACTGAAAACCAACCAACATCGGCGGCATCATCGGCAGCCCTGACTTGCAACCGAGCCGAGTCCAGCAGAGCAAAATAGACGACGGTAATGACGCGGGTGCGGGGATCGCGTCCGGGATCGCCAAAAGTGTACAGTTGCTCGACGTATACATCTTGCACTCCTGTCTCTTCCTGCAATTCACGTTTCGCCGCCGTCTCCAAAGACTCATCCATATTCACGAAGCCGCCGGGAATCGCCCACATCCCCTCGTAAGGCCACGAACGCCTCTTTATCAATAATACTTGCAAATCACGCTGCCGCAGACTCATCATCACCACATCCACCGTCACCGATGGCCGCTCGTATTTGCTGGCATCATACTGATGGGCCTTCGTCTTGTCTGCCTCGTCCGTCGTCATCTTTCC
>DATGJV010000102.1:0-3382 GCA_035295005.1 Ktedonobacteraceae bacterium
CGCGTTCCACTGCGTGACGTTCGCGCTGATAGACCCAGATTTTGCCAAAGAGCAGCTTATTTTGTTGCTGCGAGAGTGGTATATGCATCCCAACGGGCAAATTCCGGCTTACGAGTGGGCTTTCAGCGATGTTAACCCGCCCGTTCACGCACTGGCAGCATATCGCGTCTACAAAATCGAGGAGCAACAAACTGGCACAGGTGACCGCGATTTTCTGGAAAAAATCTTCCAGAAATTGTTGCTCAATTTTACGTGGTGGGTCAACCGCAAGGATTATGAAGGGCAGAATGTCTTCCAGGGCGGTTTTCTGGGGCTGGACAACATCGGAGTTTTCGACCGCAATGAGCCACTTGAGAACGGCAGTCACATCGAACAATCTGATGGTACCAGCTGGATGGGTATGTACTGCTTGAATTTGCTGACAATCGCGCTGGAACTGGCACGTGGTAATTTCGCGTATAGCGATATCGCAAGCAAATTTTTTGAGCATTTCATCTTCATCGCGCACGCTATGAACGACGTAGCCACGGATGGTATCGAGTTGTGGAACGAGCAAGATGGTTTCTATTATGATGTGCTGCACTACAATAATCTAATGGCGCTTCCTTTGAAAGTACGCTCGATGGTCGGCCTTATTCCTCTGTTCGCCATCTCGATTCTGGAATCTAACCTCATTGATATGCTGCCCAGTTTCAAACGGCGTATGCAGTGGTTTATTGATAACTGGCCCGATATTGACCAGCATATCGAACATATGCAGGAGGCGGATGGTACGGAACATATGTTGCTTTCCATCGTCAATCATCAGAAATTGCCGCGCATTTTGAAAGTGATGCTCGATGAGGCGGAATTCCTCTCGTCTTACGGCATACGCGCTCTTTCGCGCTATCACCTGGAGCATCCCTACACATTAGAAATGAATGGCAGCAGCCATAGTATTGATTACGAACCGGCGGAGTCCACCTCTGGTCTGTTCGGTGGTAACTCGAACTGGCGTGGGCCAATCTGGTTCCCGCTCAATTACTTGATAATCGAGTCGTTGAAAACGTTTCACCACTTCTACGGGGAGAGCTTCAAGATCGAGTTTCCCACCGGTTCGGGCAATCTGCTCACGTTGGACGAGGTAGCGAAAGAACTGTCGCGCCGCCTGACGAGCATTTTCTTGCGCAACGAAAATGGGCTGCGGCCTGTTCATGGCGGCGTTGAAACATTTCAACATGACCCTTACTGGCGCGACCTCCTGCTATTCTACGAGTACTTCCAGGGCGATAACGGCGCAGGTATCGGTGCCAGCCACCAGACGGGCTGGACAGGATTGGTCGCAAATCTGTTTCAGGAGACTGCTGAACAAGTGGAGCAACACAAACACGAGGAGTTTTAAGCATCTCATTAAGGGTGGGTCTGCCATTCATGTTCCAGCATGGCATAGACCAGGGTATCCCACCAGTGACCTTGCATCCACTCATTCTGGCGCAAATGTCCTTCCTGCCGCATGCCGAGCTTTTCCAGTACGTGTGCTGAGGCAAGGTTTTCCGCGATGCACCATGCCCAGATGCGGTGTAATGCTAACTCCCTGAAACCGAAGGCGAGGATTGCATGAGCAGCCTCGGTTGCATAGCCTCGCCCCCAGTAGCGCGGGTCCAGTTCGTAGCCGATGTCGGCCTCCTGAGCATCCGGTGTTTTTTTGCGAATGCCACAATTACCAATGAGTTGTCCATTGGAGGCAAGAGTGACGGCAAGTTGGAATTTTGTACGCGGTTCTGCCTCGCGATGAGCAATGAACATTTGCACAAAGGCACGCACGTCCTGCTCTGTGCGCTCCGACCAGTCATAGTAGCGCAGATAGCGTGGGTCAGACTGATAAGCGAGTACAGCCGACCAATCTTCCTCGGCGAACTCGCGCAATACAAGGCGCTTCGTCGTTATAATCATATAGAGTCCTGCCACTGATGAGCAAAAGAATGTTATGACGCTATTGTACGACAAACTGCTGCATATGATATAGTGGAAATACATCAACCCACCGAAAGGAAGTTTATGGCTGACGTTATACTAAGCGCCAGGGCGCAAAAGATTCTTGCACAGGACGTTCGCCAACGACGGCACATTGAGGCTTGTGGACTACTGGTTGGACAGATTGATGAGCGGGGCAACTGGCAGGTTGAACATGTGCAGCCACTACGCAACATATTCAATTCTCCGGTGTACTTTGAATTCGCGCCAGAAGATTTGCTGATGGCGGAACTGGATTATCCCGATCACATTATCGGCGTCTACCATAGCCACCCAACGGGTTTTGCTAAAGCCAGCAGCACCGACCGCGAAAATATGCAGAGGGTCAATGTCGAGGAACACATTCCCTGGATCTGGCTCATCATCAGCGGCCCGTTTAATGAACAATTTACGATTACTGATAAGGGAAGCGTTGCAGGTACCTCTATGGTTGCGTACCATCACTACGAGAAGACAGGATTGAAGAAGATTCCCATACAGTTTGATGATGGGACGGAGAAAGCCGGGGGTTCATAACAAACACTGAGGTAATCGGGTGAGAGGCTAGCAAGAAATGGGCAGATGCGCTATAATGAACCCTGTTGCAAAAGTATCACCTGCAGACGTTTGAGAATACTCGCTGCAATTCAGGGAACATAGACAGACAACCAGGAAGAGGATGTTAAAAAATGAGATGCCCCCGGTGCGGTAACGAGGTAAGCCCGAATGAGGCGTTCTGCGGGCAATGTGGAACGCCCATGTCATTACCGACCCAGCCAGGTGAAATGGTGAATACATCGGCACCGCGCAGTGGATTACCTGGAACATATAACACGAATAACCCCAACTATCCAAATATGCCGCCGACGGGACAGGGGACATTTCCTTCTCAGAGGCCTCCTTCCAGTATGTATAATAATACAACTATGCCCGCACCACCGAGTGGTCCGTCAGTACCTGATCAATCTAATCAACCCAACCAGCAACCGGGGCAACCACAGGGACCGTTTGGGCCACAACAGCAATCCGGCTTTTACCAGGATGCTACCGAGGCAATTACTTCCTTACCGCCAAACAGGGGTCAAGGATACGCGCCTGGCTATCAACAACCTCAACAGGGTTTCACAGGTATACAGGGGCAAAGTGGTTACGCCGGGGGCGGTCAATATAACGCTCAGGTACCATATCAAACAACCAATTTCCCGGCCACAAACTATCCAGCATCTCAAACGCCCGCCGGTCAGGGATACGGTTATGGCACTCCGTCACAACCGACGCCACCCCCGAAGAAACAGACTAGCGCGGCACTCGTTTTCGCTATTGTGGCCCTGGTCGTCGCCATTATTACTGTGAGTGCGTTTGGAGCTATTATCCTCTTGCGCAATCATGG
>DATGJV010000103.1:0-2452 GCA_035295005.1 Ktedonobacteraceae bacterium
TAGGACGACATTCGATTTATATATGAGTTATCAATAAATGGTAAGAGTACTCGCTAACGGTACTCTGTCGGGTGGCAATGTTGAAATGACTGATGGCAAGAGACTCCCCCCTCGTTTGTCAGCAGCACGAGAAGGAGTGTCCTTGATGCAGAAGAGGTATGGAGCGTATGGCCGGGTAAGCATAAAGGACAAATGCGACCATTTCCAGGAATTTGCGCATAATTGCATGTAATTATGTGTACAGGCGAAGACAGGGGTATGGACCGAAATATTTTGCGAAGAGGGGAACGTATCTGTGTATATTCTTGTGGTTGATGATGACCAGTTTGCTAATGCGCTGGTGCAATTTGTCCTGAAAAAAGAGGGCTACGAAGTCGAAACAATGGATAATCCACGCGGTGCCATGCAAATGATTCAAAGGCGAGAGCCAGACTTGCTGATACTTGATGTGATGATGCCCTACATTGACGGCTTTGAGTTTTCCGCGAAATTGCGTGCCGATGGCTACGAGACCCCGCTCATTTTTATGACAGCACAGGATACCATAGATGCGAAATTAAAGGGCTTCGACATTGGCGCGGATGACTATATTTGCAAGCCGTACAACCACCAGGAACTGGTAGCGCGTGTCCAGGCTGTGATGCGGCGTATCAAGAGGAATAATAAGGCTGGCAACCAGAGTATTCGAGGCGGTGAGATCGAACTGTTCCCAGCCGATTTGAAGGTGATGATGCCCGAAAAAACGACTATTTTTCTCACGCCCAAAGAGATGCAGGTGCTGCGTATGCTTATGATCTGTTCAGGGCAGGTTGTCAAACGCGAACAATTGCTGGCCGAAGTCTGGAATGATAGTGAGAACAACAGCAACATTGTAGATGTATACATCCGCCGTCTGCGCTCAAAAATAGAAACAGACGCCGAGCGACCACACCATATTATTTCTGTGCGCGGTAGTGGCTATAAGTTCGTCGGAAAATAGGGGAGAATGTGCAGTGCCGAAGCGGACATCAAAACCATCACTGGCGGCTGAAACCATCACTGAATCAATGAAACAAACATCCGACCATTCTGAGCCTCATGTTGTGGAGAACCAACAAGAACAAAGCAGACCTACCAGCACCGCTGATGGAGAAAACCATCCATATTTGACCACTTTTATTGACGCTACGCCTGCTACGCTCATTGCCCTTGATGAAACCTACCACATTCTCGATTGCAATGCCGCCGCCAGCGTGGCTCTTGGTGTTCCCTCTGCCAGAATTATTGGGCGCAACTGTGCTGAAGTCCTCACATGTCGTAATTTGAACAGAATGAAGCTCTGCGGAACATCGAGTTGCCCCCTGACACGTGTGCTACACCGGAACCTACCGCTACCAGACGAAGAATTGATTATCGGTGATGATTACGAGGTCTCCACTATTGTGACGCCTATCGCTACGCCGCAGGGTTCCTACATTGCTTTTACTGCTCGCGATATATCAACAATGAAAGTTGCCAATCAGGTGCGGGCAAATTTTGTCTCGATGGTCTCGCACGAGTTGCGTACACCGCTGAACTCAGTACACGGCTTCATAGACCTGATTATGCAAGGACATATGGGCGAGTTGAACGCCGAACAATTCAAATATCTTGGGTATGCGCAGGAAGGTGTCCAACAATTGATATCCATCGCCGAGGATATTCTCTTTATGACCCGTTCGGATGTCGGGCAATTTGAGGTGAAGCAGGAAGAGGTCAATTTCCGCGTGCTGGCCCGTCAGGTAGTCAATAGCCTGGAAACACAGGCACATAAGGCCGATGTTGTACTGCTGAAAGACATCCCTTCGCCTTCGCCTTTGCTCTATATTGACCCGCAGCGCATGAAACAGGTACTGAATAACCTGGTGATCAATGCCATCAAGTTCACGCCACCGGGTGGCACCGTGACTATTCGCGCCCGAGCCTATGATGAGCAACAGGTGATGATTTCTGTGATTGATACCGGCTACGGCATTCCACCAGAGGATCGTCCGCATGTCTTCGAGCGTTTCTATCAGTCAAACCATATTCTGCAATCCCGCATGGGCGGCTACGGACTTGGCCTCTCCATCGCCAAACTGATCGTCGAGCAACACGGCGGCACTATAGATTTTGAAAGCACCCTCAACGAAGGTACCACCTTCTACTTCACCGCCCCCCTTTGTAGGGGTCCGCTTTAGCGCACCCACCGAGACGAGCGCAGCCATGTCGCGTCTCCATTTCCGGCGCGACTGGCACATCGCTCTCGCTCGTGCCAGCGGGTGCGCTAAAGCGGACCCCTACAGCGCACCCACCGAGACGAGCGCAGCCATGTCGCGTGTTTCTTCCCAGTTTCATTGTTCAACATGGATTTACCCCCACAACGTCGGTTCCCCCGCGTTCGCTTCTGGTTCGCGCCACTCATTATCCTTCGAGAGTTTGTCGGCCTGGCGTG
>DATGJV010000104.1:0-3233 GCA_035295005.1 Ktedonobacteraceae bacterium
CGCGTTCCACAGGCAGAAAAATGGCTATGAATATACCGCAAAAGTCCATCCATTATGCATATAATAGGGAAGTCACATGATAAATGTCAAACAAATAGGTAAGTTGGGTTATACGCCAGCTTGCTAATGTGGGCGCTTCATGCTGTCGTCCATTTATGGCTAAGTACATATACCGGTTTTTCTGAAGGAGATTGTGATGTCTGATTATCTTGACCTCTACGATTACCGTTGCCGTGTTGCCGCAATATATCGCGAGCGTACAGAGGCATATCTTGTTGGTGACGATGCCAGCACGATCCTCCAACATTTCCGCGAGGCGAGAAACGACCTGTTCGCAACTCATCCACAATCTGCCCTTGATGAGGAACAACGGCGTGATTTTCATGGATTACCTTATTTCCCCTACAATCCCATGCTGGTATTTCTGGTAAACGTAGATACAAACATCGAACCAACGAGTCAGAGCATTACCATGAATGCCGACGAGATCATGACGATGACAACGGTTGGGCGCATACACTTTGCTGTAGAAGGTCAACCTGTCGCACTCACACTCTACTGGCTCGATATCTATGGCGGTGGTCTTTTCTTGCCTTTCCGCGATGCAACCTGTCCCGTCGAGAGTTATGGCGGCGGGCGCTACCTCTTTGACACCATCAAAGGTAGCGAGCCATTGCCTGTACCAGGTGTAAGCAGATGGCAACGGATACTGCTCGATTTCAATTACGCCTACAATCCATCATGCGCTTACAATTCGCGCTGGGTTTGTCCCCTTGCCCCTATCGAGAATCGTCTCCATGTGCCAATTCGTGCTGGAGAGATGAAGTATCACGAGTAGCATTTTATCATGCAAGCAGCCCAACAATTTGCGGCAATGCTACACCTGCTTTTTCGTGGATAACGACATCAGCCACATCATCCAGAGAGGTCGGTTGCAAATTGATAATGATGAGCGGCACCTCGCGCCGCAATGCTATGCGTGGGAGTGTCGCGGCAGGCACAACCTTGAGCGATGAGCCAACGACCAGCATCAAATCGCAGAGTTCGATAAGCTGCTTTGCTCGCTGAAGTTCGTTTTCAGGCACACGTTGCCCGAACAGGATAGTGGCAGACTTCATATAACCGTTACATACAGGACAACGCGGGTCAATTTCCCCTGCATCAATCCGTTGCTGAAGCTTGCTCATTGAAGAATGTGTGCCGCAGAGAGTGCAGGCTGCATAGCGCGACGTGCCATGCAGCTCAATAACACGCTCAGCACTATGCCCCGCGTCCTGGTGCAATCCGTCAAAATTTTGTGTGATAACGCCTTGCAGCTTGTTCCTCCGCTCCAATTCCGCTAACGCATAATGTGCTGCATTCGGTTGGGCGGTAGTCACTTGAGTAGAGAGATTGCGCCGCGCCTCCCAGTAGCGCCGCCGCGCCTCCGGCTTATGAATGAAATCGCTATAGCTCACCGGCGGCGATTGCTGCCAGATAGAGCCGGGACTGCGAAAATCGGGAATGCCCGATTCCGTGCTGATACCCGCGCCCGTCAACGCCACAATCCTCTGTGCCTGCTGCACAAGTTCGGCGGCATCCTGGATTTGTTCCTGAAGACTCAGCATAAGGTAATGGATTGCTTTTCTAGTAATGAAATGCCAACGTTACTTTGCCATAGTATAGAGTATTGTTGCCGTTAGATGCAATGCATTTCTTCGTGTTGCACTCATTTTGATGAAGAGGGCAAGTAAGTGACTGTATGTTCCCCATTTGGTGCAAAATTCACATTCCCCTGACGATCATAGACATCAAAACTTATCTTGATTTGTCCTGACTGAGCTTTAAGCAGCCGGAGATTGGCGGTACAGGCAAAGACATCCTTACGGACAGGTATCCGTGCTACACACGCAATGATCCACACTCGCGGGTCTACTCCTTGCCAGAACGCAGTAAAGTTCACGTGATCAATTTCTGGTTCGCCTGTATGCGTTGGGTAAGCATAAGCCGCGAAGTGGATAATGTCGCCGATGGTTGTGCCGCCAATCGGACTAATCCATTCACCCCCAGGTATGATACGTATGGGAGAGAATGGATGTCCATTATAGACGAATATGCTCAGCGTAATAGCGAGAACAAGTACTATTCCAATTGCGGGTACTAAAAATTGCCTGTGTTTATCGCGTGGTGAAGAAGTTGTTGTATGAACCTGCTCTTCATTCGCCTCAAAAGAGTTTTCATCATTGGACTTTACAGGTATCTCAATACTGAAAGATTTTCCCGCCAACCCTAACGCTTCGGCATTTTTGTCAAAGAGGTTACAAAGCTTCTCAATATGCCCAGGATAAGGTCTGTGTTCGCCTCGTTCCCATTGCCCGATAGTATAGTCGGCAACCCCAATTTTATTCGCCACGTATTTTCGAGTCCAGCCCCTGCTTTCGCGCTCGATTTGTAAACTGCTTTTCGCCTTTCCAGCAGAATTGTTCATGATATCTATGTCCCTCCCTTTATTCAGGAGTAACAGGATGGTTGCCAGTTAATTGTTTAGACGTAGTTTTACTATCCCGTTAAAATAACGCAATTTGCACTTTTTTACGTCTCGGACAATAAGAAACAGCGTGGCATCAATAGGTGCCATGAAGTTGCTATGAAGTTGCTACAGAAATTGCTTTCCCCACGGCCCTGCACACAGCTATGCTTTACCTGGCAAGAATAGCGGGCAGAATCTTGCGATGAGATTCCTTGAACCCCGTGAAACGCCAGAAATATTCAATCGAAAGAAGGTATGTTATGGTGATAGTTATGGTTGGCCCTGAAGATGATGATGGTCCTGTTGATGACGATAAGAAGATAACCCTGTAGCAAAGTTTGTTATCCTGGTCATTCGGCAGATATAATATTGCTTGATTGACAATGTTTTCACCAGGATAAGGATTGGGCCATTGCTGTATTCTGCGCCACTTGCTGCAACTGCTGCCGCACTGCGTAACGACCAGCTCGATATTCATGCGTACATTGACGAGTTGTGCAATCGTATTGATGCCATTGAGCCTGCTATTCAGGCATTATTGCCTGAGCCGGGGCGTCGCGAGCGTTTGCACATTGAGGCTGAAATCCTGCACGCTTGCTATCCACACGCAGAGAGCCGACCTCCATTATACGGTATTCCGGTTGGAGTGAAAGATATTTTCCGGGTGGATGGTTTTCCCACCCGTGCTGGTTCGGAGCTACCCGTGGAGGAATTTGCCGGGCCA
>DATGJV010000105.1:0-3473 GCA_035295005.1 Ktedonobacteraceae bacterium
AATACTTTCAGATTTCATAGAACTGGTGATAAACACAAGTGGCTTAATGGTGAAGGAAAATAAGGAAAATGATGAGTATTATTCGTTTACTCATCCTGCCTTTCGAGAATATCTGGCGGCAAGACCTGTCAAAGAGGAGGAAAGACAGAGAAAGAACTCAGAAACATTATAGAAAGGAGATCGGAATGAACTGTATGTCTGTGTAACAATCAGCCCTACTGTCTGTAAGTGTTTTTACATCTCCCTCCGTTTCGCCATATCCTCCTCGGTTGTACCGGTAGATACCAGTTCGTAGAGGGTGGCTTGACCGGTTTTGGGGCGGAGGATGCGGCCCAGGCGTTGGATGTACTCACGTTTGGTGCTGTTGCCGCTGACGATAATGGCGATACGGCAATCGGGTACATCAACGCCCTCGTTGAGGACACGGCCGGATGCCAGTTTGGTATACTGACCTGTGCGGAAGCGTTCAAGGATCGTGCGGCGCTCCTCGGTTGGCGTTTTGTAGGTAATGCTGGGAATGCAGAAGCGACGACTCAACTCGTCAACAACGGCATTATATTCGGAGAAGAGCAACACTTTATCGTCCGCGTGACGATGCAGCAACTGTTCTATTTCCGCGTATTTGGCGGGTGCGTTCATGGCGATATTTCGCGCCTCTCGCCATGCCAGCATAGCGGCTCGTGCCTCCGGGTCGCGGGCGCTCATATAAATGAGTTTCTGCTGGAAATCTTCGGGCGAGTGAATGCTGATACGGCGGCGACGCAAAAATGAACGATAGATGGCGCGTTGTTGCTCGTAGCGAGCGGTATCTTCAGACGAGAGCGCAATAGCGACACGTTGCTCCGAGTATTCCGCGAGATAGTTCCCTTCGGTCAGCTCTGCCGGAGAGCGGCGATAGACCTCCGGCCCGATCAATTCATCCAGGTCAGTGTGCGCCATATCGCTGCGTTCGGGCGTCGCGCTCAGTCCCAGACGTAGAGGTGTAAACGCGCTTTCGGCTATCTGACGATACGTCGGCGCGGGCAAGTGGTGACATTCATCGAAAATGAGCAGACCAAAACGGCTTAACTCACGGGGGTAGAGTGCGGCTGAGTCATAGGTAATCACCGTAATTGGCTGAAATTCCTTCTCGCCACCGCCGAAGATGCCGATGTCTTCGATTTGAAGCGATAGTGCCGAGGCTAAAGCGACACGCCACTGCTGCAACAGATCAAGCGTCGGCACCACTGCCAGCGTCCACAGTCCCGTTTCGGCGACTGCCATTGCCGCCACAAACGTTTTCCCCGCGCCCGTCGGCAGCACGACCACGCCTGCACTACCAGCTGCCAGCCACTGCGTTAATGCCTCATCCTGATACGGGCGTGGCTCCATACTTAGTATTGGCACATAGGGCAACGCTGGCTGCTCCTCAAACGCCACAGTAAAGGCCGCGCCTTGCTGTCGCAAAGCGTGTTTGATCTTGCTCAAATGTATGGGCAACGTGCGCAAAAATCCGCGCCGTGTATCGCGGCCAATATCTGCTCGTACTGTAGCTGGCAAATGCTCGCCAAAAAGTATGGCGAGCATTTCAGGCATTGATAACTGAGCATCCTCTGGTTCCGGCGTAATGATGAGGTCGCGGCCTCGCAAATCAAGCGTGATCATACATGATACTCCTCCTCTCAAAGATTGCGAATGATTGCTGTTGGGCCAGGCACACCATCCCCCAGATTGCGTCCCGCAAGGGGATACCCCTACTATACATGATGGCATCGTGTATAGTAGGGGTATCCCCTTGCGGGTACTCTGGCATTAAACCTGTCAGGATGAACTTACGTTTTTAAGAACAATGCTAGCGGCTGGCAGAACGCTTTGAGACAGAAGTCCGCTTCCGTTGTGCATATGCTACTGATGGCGCTGCTGGCTTTCTCCGGGCCGTTCTTCGTTGTGGCGAAGTCGTCGCAAAAGAATGTGCGTCGTGCCTACCCGTGATTTTACCGGAACTCGTCTGCTTTCCCGCTCCTCTTCTGCCATCCCTTGCTCTGTCGGAATAAGGGCGTTCTGAATGAGAACGTTCTGGCGAAGGAAAGCTTTCTGGCTGCCATGCAGGCGTTTCGTGAAAAACACGTTCGTTGCGGCGTCTTTTCGTGCTGGATGCCGAACGGTTATCATAGCTATCGAAACTGTCATTTCTGCCGTAGCTGCTATAGCTATCATATCTGTCATAGGTGCTATAATTATCATGCTCTGGCCGTGTGGGTTTGCTGCGCTCCTGCCGCGGCGAGAACTCTTTACGGTCACGGGCTGGCCGTCGCTCTCTTTTCTGTTCAGGCTCAGGCGTTACTGGAAGCTTCGGGCTTGCTACCAGAGGTGTTACACTGGCTTCCGCGTCAATAGCGAGCCGTTGCAACGCGACTACCTGTCCTAATGTGCGTGTCATACGCCGCCATTTTCCGACATCGGAAGGTGCCAGCAAGGTAATGGCCTTACCCTGTCGCCCCATTCTGCCTGTGCGGCCAACGCGGTGCGTGAAAAGATCGCTCGATTCGGGTAGTTCGTAGTTGATGACCTGGTATATACCTTCAATATCCAGCCCGCGTGCAGCCACATTGGTGGCAAGCAACGTCTGTACCTGGCCGCGACGGAAGGCGGCCAGGACTTCCTCACGCGCACGCTGGCTCTTATTGCCATGTAACGTGCCGACGGTAAAGCCAAGTCGGGTGAGTTGTTTGCCTAACTTCTCGACGCCGAATTTCGTCTTGCCAAAGACAAGGCTGCTTTCGCCTGCGGTAGCATGCAAAAGAGTGCAGAGCGCGGCGATTTTCTGGTCTTGCGGTACCTGATACGCAATCTGTTCAATGGTGCTTAGTCCACCTACCTCCGGTGTAATAGTCACCGTGACCGGGTCTTTGAGAAACTTTTGTTGGAGTTTCGCAACCCAGTCGGGCATGGTCGCTGAGAAGAGGGCCATTTGTCGCGTGTCGGGAGTGGTTGACAGAATCTCTTCGATAACTGGCGCGAAACCAATATCCAGCATCTGGTCGGCCTCGTCCAGCACGCACATTCGTAGATTTTCCAGTACTAACGTACCGCGATCAAGATGATCCTTGATGCGTCCGGGTGTACCTACAACAATCTGCGACCCATAACGCAGCGATGAGATTTGCGGGCCATAAGCGCGTCCCCCTACCAGCAGAGCGGTGGTCAGACGCCGGTTTTTCGCGAGGGTACCCAGTACGCCATTTACCTGCACCGCCAGTTCGCGGGTTGGCACGAGTACCAGTGCCTGCACAACACGTTCCTTCGCTAGCCTTTCCACCAGGGGAATGCCATAGGCAAGCGTTTTGCCCGACCCGGTGGCAGACTGCCCCACCAGGTCACGTCCGGCGAGTAGCGCGGGAATAGCCTCGACCTGAACAGGCGTCGGCTCTGTAATTTCCATATGTGTCAGTAACGCAAGTGTGTTGCGTTGCAGTGGAAAGTCATAAAAAGAT
>DATGJV010000106.1:0-5027 GCA_035295005.1 Ktedonobacteraceae bacterium
TCCCCTTGAAATACCATTGAGAGACACAATCGAGCAGCAAGATACACAGCCCTTGCCAGCGATCAAGCTGGTCTATCTCCAAAGTAGTGGACTGCTCACCCTTCGGCAGGTGCGTGAACGCTGCGGACTCAATCAGGTGCAGTTGGCAAAGGCAGCAGGAGTGCGACCGATCGTGGTGGATTGGTGCGAGCGCGGCAGAGCGGTGAGACCAGATGAGTCGGCACGGATCCTTGCGGCGCTGGCACACTGTGTAGCCAATGTACAAACGCGCACAGCGTTCGGGGTGTGGGAAGGAGAGCAGCGATGAGTCGGAGGAAGTCGGTCATTCGGCCCTGGCGCTGGCGCGTGCGTGAACTGATGGAAGAGAAAGGCTTGAGTATCAGTGAGGTTGCACAACGGGCAGAGGTCAGTCGCTCCACGGTACAGGCATTTTGCCGCGACCCGCAGCATGAGACAACCACGACGATGTGGGGACGACTTGCAGAGGCATTAGGGGTCTCACTGGCAGAGGTGCTTGAGTGTGTTCCAGAACGCGAAGACCACACGCGAGACCAGAAGTGAGAATGCAGTAATCTGATACGAACTTAGAATGTAAAACGCCTGGAGAATAATCTCCCAGGCGTTTTTTGCAATGTTTGTTTAGCAGGTGGACAGAGTTTATGGTAGACGTTCAAGAATTTGGGCGAGGAGTGCTTCTATCCGATCAAGGCGTGTCGTATGATCTTTAATATCGAGCTTCACTCCCGCTATATCTTGCTTCACTCCAGTTAGTTGCTGATCAACGCTATTGAACCGTTGATCTACCTGTACTCGAAGTTGCATCAGTCGCTTAACGGCGTCTTCAGTAAGCCCTTTCGACATGGTTACTTGCAGCGCCATTTCCTGATAATAGGTGGTTGTTTCGGCTTTGAACTGATCGAAATCAAATTCTAAAGTGGTCAATCGTTCCTCCGCTGTCGGCATAGGAAATCGCCCTTCTTTCTCTAAACCATCAGTCTAGAGTTTTCTTTTAGTATACCATATCCGGCTCTGTTTTGGCTTCTATAGCAGTACTAACTACTACACGTATTGCTTCCGGCTCTTGATTTCTGGATTGGGCATGATTGCCCGGTGCAAATTAAAATCCTGCAAACAGGAGGACTAAGATAAGAGCAGTCCATAATACTGCAATGCCAATGATAATTAAAAAGATAATGGTAAGGAAATATCTCAAGCTTAGCAATGAAGGGTTCTTTATTGTACTCACAAGTCCAATAAGAAATAGCATCAGTCCGAGAGTAAAACACTGAGGAGCTAAAGCACTTAATACAACTTCTACCTCTGGAATAGTCTCAACATAACCTCCATGAGGTAGAGTTTGTCTAATGGTTCCAAAGCCGGAGAGTTGTCCAAATCGTGTAACGAAAACGAAGATACAAAATGCCATGAAAATGAGACCTGTTATCATGAGGATAGCCGAACCTGACAATTTTCGCTGCCAGGGTTTTTGATTTTGTATCTGCTCGCTCATTTGAGTATATTTCTCAGGGTATTAATACGTTGAGTTTTAATTTATCTATTTATGAGACGTAACTGGTAATGGAAAGTAACGAAAGTCTAGTAAGGGAGTTAGCGATAAACAACTACTCGCCTACCGGTGCGAAACGCTAGAATCGCACCGGTAGGCGAGTGGTTTCAATCTACTGGCACCAATAAGCTTTATCGTTGCGCCAGTTGCAACAGGTACAATTTGTTGCCAGCGGGGTCTTGAATTGCCAGGGTGCGGCCAAAGGGCTCGTCGGTGAGCGGTTGGACTATGGGGATGTCGAGGGAACGCAGCTTTGCCTGGGTGGCTTCGGCGTCGTCTACAAACCACCAGAGTTCGAGGCTGGTATCTGGTTTCACTGGCCCCTCCTCGCTCAGAGCGTAGGTAGCTCCCTGACCATGAGGCTGTTTAAACTGGACAAAACCGGGCATCTGCGTCTCAATTTCAAAACCCAGCTTCTCCGTATAGAAGGGCAATACCTCAGCAATTGAGGGTACGTGTGCCATTACAAAATTCAAGCCTTTCAACATGTTGCTTCTCCTTTTGCTAACGATTAGTTGTTGGTTGTTTATCCGATGATTGAAGTATAGCAGGGAGGAGTGACAACAGTATGGCAACAGCGAATCAGCTTTTTCCATTCCGGTTTTTTCGCTGTACATCATCAACATATCAATATTATTACAGGTGACACAGGCAATTGTCTATGTTATACTTGAGGCAGGAAGACAGAAGTATTACCCTCCGCACAGGCGGAGAAAAGGAGTTGGATATGGCTCTCTCACTGCGAAAAACCCTGCTCTCGGTAGTTCTGGTACTGGTCTTGATAGGCGCGATGTTGATCTGGTCTGTTGCCGCGGCACGTTCGGCAACTCCCTTTCAACATGCGACATACCACAGTAGCCACACTCTGGCAGTTACTTGCCCACCACCTCCACGCATGTGTTAGGAACATATTTCATCAAGATGATTTGATCACCTAATACTGTGTTTGAAGTTGCTGGAGAATGGGGTCAATATATCCCTCGTCCACAACGCTGCTCAGCTCGCGCAGAATAAGTTTTGCGCGGGGAAGATCATTATGCTCAACGGCGTTCAGAAGTTTCGCAAACTCTCGCGGGTAGTGCTGCTGCAAGGTAGCAATATAGTCTTTGGCCCGGCGCTGCATGGTTTCCTGAACAGTCTCAGAAGAGGTAGAAGGAAGAGAAGCCTTTGCTGGTTTTTTCCGTCGCTGGAAGAACATGATATACCCCCTGTACATGTAGTTGAAGGATTTTTCTTCTCTACTGATTACGCCTCGTTAACGCCCGAACGAAGAGAACAACGGCACCGAGGAGCAATGCTAACAGAATTTCTAGCGGCCCTCTTGTGATAGTTGTTACACCATAGAAGAGGACGAGGCATATCATCAGTATGGCTAAGACGACACTTGTTATGAAAAGCGGTAATGGCCGTTGTGAATACATTTTCATGCGCGTGTTCTTTCGTCTCGTTAGAATGATGCACTGAACTCATTTTATCTACGTGAGTTCTCTAATCGAGCAGGTTTTTGATGGTAGTTAATAGGTCGTCAAGCTCAATTGGCTTGCTCATACCAATCAGGTGCCGTCGCTCGATTTCCTGTTGATGCTGTTCGAGATTTGCCGCGGTAAAAATAATGGCGGGGACTTCGCCAAGTCCGTTCATCGCGTGCAGCTCATCATAAAGCGTGATACCTGTGGTGCGCTGCAAATAGTAGTCCAGTAGAAAGAGGTCTGGCTTGATATTCCGCACAGCATTTACTGCCTCGTTACTGCCAGCTACCAACAGTGGGCGGTAGCGCGTCTCTTGCAGAATGGCGAGTTCAAGGAACGCGCCAATGCCTTTATCGTCTTCAACGACAAGAATAGTCTTCACAGGAAGAGCAGCATCCATGAATGGGGGATTTTCGATGGTTGACATCTCAAGCTCCTTCCTAATGGTTAAAAGAGATGGAAAAGATCTCTACTCAAGTATAACAGAGCGTAGGACAAGTTACAAGAATAAAACGCTTTGATATTTGAAGCTTTCTTGCCATATTGGCTGGATGATGAACCCCCTCTTTCCTGTGCTATACTTTAGCAATGTTCATTTGCGAACACTTACATGGAAAGAAACAAAGTGATACATATAGATATAAAGGAGCCTTGTATGCCTCTCTATCGTCGGACTGGCCTCATTATTGGCCTATTATTGACGTTGCTCCTTGTCGCGGCTTGCGGCGGCACAGCCACAACGCAGACGCAGAAAGCGACCCCAACACCCTCTCCCTCACCGACTGCCGGGCCGGAACAACAGTTATTAGCGAAGGTTGGGCAAAATTTCAACACAGCAAAAACGCTGCACGGCATCTTCGATTTGACCATCGCCGGTCCAGCATTTAGCGGCGTAGTAAATCTGGAGATCTGGTCAGCCTTGCCCGGCAAAAGTCGCACACACGTGCTGCAATCCTCACTGGCACAACTCCCCACGGGTTCAGTAACAGTCACCGATGGCAAGCAGACATGGGAGTATGACCCGGTGAAAAATGTCGTCTATCACGGGCCAGTCAGCGCAACTGCTACACCGAATGGCGGCTCCATCTTTGGCGGCGGCGGACAGAGCCAGGTGTTTTTTAACCTCGTGCAATCCGTCTTTACACACAGCGCCGCCACCCTGGTCTCCTCGTCTGCGACCATCAATGGACATGCCGCCACTGAAATCCACGTCACGCCACAATCTGGCGCGTCACCGGGAGCAACCGGCATCGGCAATTTCAGTTACGATGGTAATGTCTATATTGATACAAAGACAAACTTACCCTTGCGAGTCAACCTGACTATCGCGGGCATCGGCCAGATCGTGCTGAATTTCCCCACGTTGACGCTCAATACACCCATTCCCGACAGCACCTTTACCTTCGTCACGCCAGCAGGTGCCAGAGTCCTGCCGTTGCCGCAAGCCAGTGCGACCCCCGGTACAGGCACCGGTTCGCTGACCCTTGCCCAGGCAGAGCAGGAAGCGGGCTACCACCTGCTAAGCATTCCCGCAACGCAGACCGATTACGAACTGGAAGGAGTCAACGCACTCGGCTCGCCCGGCAGCCAGATTTTCACCCTCAACTACATCAAAGGCAACCTCAGTTTCACCATCGCTGAAGGCAAATCCCTGGCAAATCTCCCCAATAGCGGCGGCCAACCAGTCACAGTACGCGGCATCACCGGCTCACTCTCAACCGCCAACGGCGCGACAACGCTCGCCTGGACCGAAAACGGCGTGGGCATACGCATCGCTGGAGCGATAAGCGGGGATCAGGCGGAGAGTATTGCGAAACTGTTGGCGTAATAATCTGTACAGGCTTTTTGATGCTGTGGCTTCACATGGTATATTTTCCGTGAAGCCACGGCGGCGAAAAATTCGGTGAGGAGATAAATATCCTTATCACTATAGCTTGCACTGTTATGATAGTGTGCGGTCAAAGATGAAATGATCTTGTGGTTTTTATATA
>DATGJV010000107.1:0-5487 GCA_035295005.1 Ktedonobacteraceae bacterium
AGGCATCCAGATAGCCACCCGCGAACTTGAAGGGGTTGTTCACTCCGGTTTTCTCCACTTGATTGAGCATGACCCCGTAAGCATCGTAGTCATAGGAGTTGACCTTGTTACCGGAGTCGCTGGTCATGCCCACGATAGAGCCTAAGCCATCGAAGAGGTAGTAGTAACGACTTCCATTTGGGATGCGTTCGTTGTTGAGCAAGCCACAACTACAGCGTGTGAAGTGCGTCGTGCCAGTAGTATCGCTCTGCTGGCTCAATCCTAATACGCTGTAGTCCAGCGTCGTGCTGTTGATTTGTACACGGTCTTGCTGGTTGGGACCACTGTAGGTGTAACTATTGCTGCCAATGCTCTTGGTTTGCTCCTTTCCGTTGTAGGCCAGCGACTGCCCACCTGTCTCACCGGTCAAATTGCCGTTGCCGTCAAAGGTGAAATTGATGGTATTCCCGTTCTGGGTCTCCGACTGAATTTCGTTGCCGCCTGTGTACTTATAGCTGATACTCACGCCCGGTGACATCTCGGTATAAGACGTGCGGTTGCCATTGGCATCATAGCCATACGTTAATCTTCTTCATAGAGCGGGAGCAGCAGCGAGAGGGGAGTAGGCTCATGTTCGCTTTGCGAACATGAGCCTACTCCCCTCTCGCTGCTGCTCCCGCTCTATTTGATCATGCCCAGAAAGTTGCGGGTGCGTTCGTTTTCGCAGTGGTCAAAGACCTGTTCGGGGGTGCCTTGCTCTACGATGACGGCCTTGTCCATGAAGATAACGTGGTCGGCGACATCGCGGGCAAAGCCCATTTCGTGCGTTACTACTACCATCGTCATGCCTTCCTCGGCAAGCTGGCGCATGACTTTGAGGACTTCGCCCACCAGTTCGGGGTCGAGCGCGGACGTTGCCTCGTCGAAGAGCATCAGTTTGGGGTTCATTGCCAGCGCACGGGCGATGGCAACGCGCTGCTGCTGACCACCTGAGAGTTTGTGCGGGAAGGCATTCGCCTTTTCCGCCAGCCCAACTTTCGCCAGCAGGGAATGCGCACGCTCAACCACCACATTTTTGGGTTCATGTAGCACATGAATGGGTGCCTCAATGATGTTTTCGAGTGCGGTCATGTGCGGGAACAGGTTGAAACGCTGGAAGACGAAACCAATTTGCGCACGGATACGCGCAATATTTGCCTCACGGTCCTCTACCGGCTTGCCATTGACGATGCGATAGCCCATCAATTCGCCATCAATATAAATGCGCCCATCATCAATTTTCTCCAGGTGATTGATGCAGCGCAGCATGGTTGTTTTGCCGGAGCCGCTGGGGCCGATGATTACCACGACCTGTCCGCGCTTGACCGAGAGGTCAACGCCATTCAAGACGGTAAGGTCGCCGAAGCGTTTAACAATGCTTTCGGCCCGCACCATTTCGAGACCGTTCTCACCCCGGTAGCCTGCTGGCAGGGTGTCCATAGTATCTGACATAGCGCTTCACTCCCTCTCTAGCGTCCGCTCGCTAACGTACCGGCACCGCCTGTTTTCGATGTGCCAAATCCAAGCATGCGATTCGCGAAGCTCTTTTGATTTATCTCCGTCTTGAGCTTGCGATTGGGGTCCAGCCGATTCTCAATCCAGCCCTGGATGTAACCCCAGATAGTTGTCAACAGCAGGTAATACACGGTGGAAACAATCAACAATTCAAAAATACTAAAGCTGATAGCGCCGTAGTTTTCAGCCGTGCCAGTCAATTCAACCAGACCAATCACAGAAGCGATAGAGGTTGTCTTGAGCATGTTATTGAATTCGTTGCCAAGCGGTGGAATAATGACTCGCGCAGCCTGCGGGAGAATAATGCGGCGCATTGCTAAACTAAAGCGCATGCCGAGAGACTTTGCCGCTTCCATCTGGCCGGCGTCAACGGAAGTGATACCGGCACGTACAATCTCTGACATATATGCGCCTTCGTTCAGTGAGAAAGCTACGACAACACAGGCCCAGGCGGGGAGCAACAAATTCGGGTTATTTAATACTCTCGGCAAACCATCCCACAGGAGAAGGACCTGAACCAGCAATGGGCTACCGCGAAAGAACCAGATATAGGCCCTTGCAGGCCACGTAAGAAACGGGTAGCGCGACATGCGCATTAATGCGAGAAATAATCCCAACACGACGCCGATAAACTGGGCCAACACCGATATCCATACCGTTGTCCAGAGCGCACTGAGGAAAAGTTTATCGGGGTCCTGGAGAAGAAGGTATTGCCAGACAAGGTCCCAACGAAACATGGTAGCCTCCTTGTGATATTACGAAACCCCCGTAAGGGCCGATTGATCGGCCCTTACGGGGGTTTCGTTCGCTTATGCCAGAGCGTAGGTAGTACGGCGGTCTATGACCGAGATAGCTCCAGTAGTCAATCCCCATTTGTTGATGATGCTGGTATATGTGCCATCAGTCTTGAATTGGTTAAAGACAGTCTGGAGGGCGTTGAACATGGAAGAATCGCCCAGACGAACAGCAATGCCTTCCTCGGCGGCATTGATAACGGAGCCGCCAACGGTAAACTGGCCCGGATGCTGTTTGTTATAATAGTCGGTCACGGGCGAATCTTGAAATGTTGCAACTACACGCTGGTTTGCCAGCAACTGTACAACAGCCGTTTGGTCTTGCAAAACAGTCATATTGATAGCCTGTTTGCCTGCGTGTGTGCAAGCAGCACTGGCGGTTTGCAGATCCGTCTGCTCAACAGTACCGGTCTGCACACCAACATTTTGACCGCAAAGGTCGGAAAGTTGCTTGATGTTTTTGGGGTTGCCATTTTGCACGAGCAACGATTCACCCGCGTTGAAGTAGGGGATAAACTGAGCCTTCTTCTGACGGTCGGGGTTAATCGTGATGGCGGAAATGACGACATCATAGCGTTTGTTTGCCAGGTCATCAAGGATGGTATCGAACTTGGCTGTCACTATATTGGCCTTTAACCCCATACGCTGGGCCATAGCAGTAATAAGGTCAACATCAAAACCAGTTGCCTTGTTGGTGGTTGGATCAATATATTCCTGTGGCGGATAGGTGGTATCGCTACCAACAGTTAATGTCCCCGGCGTAATCAAGTCAGTGGGGGGTGCCACTGTCGGCGTCGCGGGATTCGGGGTCGGTGGGGGCGTTGACCCGGTGGTAGTGCTGCCACAAGCAGAAAGCAACAATGCAAGGGCAACTACGACTATCAGGAACAACAGTCCAACGGATGGGCGTCGTCCGTGTTGAGTGCGGAAAATAGAAATCATAGAGGAAACCTCCTTCTGGAATGAAAAAATATAGTCTGTAATTAGACATACTGTAACACATGTGTTCATATGTGGCAACCTGCGCACGGGCGCTTATGTATGCATGTGTTTATGCGCTTATAAGTAACTACGTTCAGAGCAGGATGTCTGTCACAAAACAGCTCCATCTATCAGGCCCCATTTTTCAATGAGACTGTGATAGGAGCCATCAGCTACCATTGCGTGAAAGGCCGTTTGCAAAGCGTTGAACAGAGAATTATTATCTTTGCCAATGGCGATACCATCAAGGTCAGCCTTGATGAGCGCACCTCCAACGGCGAATTGGCCGGGATGTTGCTTGACATAGTAATCTGTGACGGGCGAGTCCTGAAATGTGGCAGCGACCTGATGTTGTGCCAGTAACTGTACAACAGGGTCCTCGTCTTTCAAACTGGTAATAGCAATGGCAGGTTTGTTGGATTCGGTGCAGACGGAGGAAGCCGCCTGCACGTCTAGCTGCTCTACCGTTCCCGACTGCACGCCAACCAGCAGACCGCATAGATTCGCGAGGCTTGTGATATGTTGTGGATTGCCAGTCTGCACGAGCAACGATTCGCCCGCGTTGAGATATGGAATGAAACTGGCTTGCTGTTGCCGATCAGGCGTGATGCTCATGCCTGATATTACCGCATCGTACCGTCCATCCGACAACTCATTGATCAGCGTCTCATATTTCGAGGTGATGATATTGACTTTCAGGCCCAACCGCTGCGCCAATGCCGTGATGAGGTCTACATCGAAGCCCCACGTGGTATGCGTCGCCGGGTCAACGTACTCAAGCGGCGGATTGGTTGTATCGCTGCCCACAGTCAAGACGCCGGGAGCCAGCAAGTGATAGGGATTGGGTGCGTTATTGCTGATTGTGGTGCTGGTGATGCAGGCGGAAAGGGAAAGTAGCAATACAGCAACAATCAATACACAACAAAAAATCCGCATATTTGCAATCATTCCGCGGCGCGGAATGATTGCAAATATGCGGATTTTTTGTTGTGTAGCAAAGAAATAATTCATACCATCCCTTCCATCTCGTCTTTGGGGTCGCGCATCATCAGTTCGGGAACTGCTTTCCGAGGGTCGAGACCATCGAAGAGGACGTGACTGAGTTGTTCGGTGATGGGCAGTTCGACGTTGTGGCGAGCAGCCAGTTGCAACGCAGCCTTCGTTGTTGAGATACCTTCGGCGACGGTACGTGTGGAAGCTAGAATGTCCTCCAGTTTTTCGCCGGAGGCGAGACGACGGCCAAGCTGCTGGTTGCGGCTGAGCGGACTGGCACAGGTTGCGATAAGGTCGCCAATGCCGGCGAGGCCGGTGAAGGTAAGGGGGTGCGCACCCGCAGCGATGCCCAGACGAGCGATTTCCGCGACACCCCGTGTGATGAAAGCCGCCTTCGCGTTCTCGCCAAAACCCATGCCTTCGTTGAAACCAGCACCAATGGCGATAATATTCTTCAAGGCACCGCCTAGTTCAACGCCGATAACATCGGCGCTGGTGTACACTCGATAGCGCGAGGTGGAAAGCAAGGTACGCACTCGCACAGCGACATCCTGCTCTTGAGCGGCGACAACTGCGGCAGTTGGTTTGCCTTCAGCAACTTCACGGGAAATGTTGGGGCCACTGAGGGCGGCAATACGGCTCCGTGCCTCCGTCCGCGCTTCCAGCATCTCTTCGGCGATAATCTCCGTCATGCGTTTGAGCGTGTCTATCTCAATGCCCTTGCTGGCGCTCACCAGCAATGTCTCCCTTCCAATGTAGGGTGCAATAAGACGCACATTCTCACGCATGCGCTGCGAAGGCGTCACCAGCAGTAGCATATCTTTACCTTGAACAGCTTCCGCGATGTTCGCGGTGACATCCAACCCATCAGGAAAACGGAAGCCGGGCAGAAAGAGGATATTTTCACGCGCACGCTGCATCTGCGCCGCCCGCTCCGGTCGGTGTTCCCACAGCGTTGTTGCTATTCCCTTCTGTGTCAATAATAGAGCCAGTGTCGTACCCCAGGCACCACTTCCGATGACTCCGACGGCTACCATGATAGTGTCTCCTGTATGATAAAGTCTATTTTATCTCTTTTTTAAGCAACCCAATTCTAACATACAGCAAGCAAAAGAGGAATAGAGTGGCAGCAGGGAGGTAAGCAAACGTAGCCCAGGATGCATCCTGGGCTACGTTTGCTTACCTC
>DATGJV010000108.1:0-2392 GCA_035295005.1 Ktedonobacteraceae bacterium
CTGCCCTGGTGGTTGCGCTCGAAACCGGCTTCGGAGCCGGTGACGGTGTCGATGGAGAAACGCCAGAGGGTAGCCGCATCGCTGAGGGTAAAGCCAATATCCTGCGCAATCCAGTCGTTGCCGATGTGGAACGAGCGTACATCGGACACTTCGCCTGTACTATCGAAATGCCCGTTCTCAAGCGTGTGGCCATCGACGCGATAATATGCCTGCTCGTTCGCGCCTCCGCCCAGCAGGTGGAAGTTCCATTCGCAGCCGAAACGGGTTTGCAAACGGGTCTGCCCTTTGTTTTCGATACGATATTGCACGGTCAGTTTCTCTTCTCCGATTGGGATTATCAGGGTTTTGGTCAGCTGCACAGGCAACGGCCCTAATGCGCCTGTGCGTCGCACCATGCCAGCGCGTTGCAGCGTTACGGTAAGCCCTGCGGGATGTTCTTCTACGGTCGCTGCATAGGGCTGTTCGACGAAATTGCCGAACTCTTCGTACTGTGCCTGCGCAAAATGTGCCAGGCTGGCGCCAGCGTCGAAGAAATGATCGATCAGACTGTGACGGCGGTAACGGTCAACTACCAGGTAACGGTCAAGGTCAGGTTCTTTGGCTTTGACGGCATTATGAGGCGTGACTGGCGCTTTGGTTTCGTTGCCTGCCGCTTGCTGCGCGGTGGCGAGGCGACGACGTTCGCGCTCGAAATCGCGCAAGACCTGGTGATAGCCCTCTTCGCGGCGCGTCATGACACACAGCAGGTTATGCATACTACGGCGCATATCCCACTCAAACAGCGTGCCGCCGCGCTGTGGGTCGATATACAGGTTCTGGCGGTTGCCATCTATCAGCAATTCTTCCTGGCTGTCGCGATCAAAGTCGGTGAACTCGAAACGCTGCCAGGGAGCTGTTCCCCTGTTGAGTGCGTCGGCGGCGTTTTCGGCCTTGATGAGGTGATGGTAGATGGCGGAGCGCATGTGGCCGGTATAAATTCCACCAAATAAACCGTGCCAGTAGGTATCATTGGCCTGTGCCTTCCACAAATCGACGACACCAGCTTGCGAAGCCGCGCCAGCCTGGTAGACGGCGTTATGCACGCGCAGCATTTTCTTATGCTGATTATTGACCTCGCTGTAACGCACCAGGAAGTTGCGCCAGAAGCCGCCGCGCATAAATTGCGTGATATCATCGCGCCGCTCATCCTGCAATGTATGCAAGAGTTTGCCAAAAATATAGGCTTTTTGTGGAGGCAATGCCCACTCGGTCATTTCGATATAGGAGGAGGTGGGAATGTAGATGCGCCCCAACGCGGGATAGTGCTGAGCGTATTCGCCCAGGAGAGTGGTATGGAGCCAATCGGTGTTCTGCTCAAGTGCGGTAAAGAATTCTTCGATCCAACCAGAGCGACCATCCGCACCCCAACAATACGGGCCAGTTTCGGGCCAACTGCCGAACTTCTCACCATCATCCCCCATCACGGCAATACGCTTCCCGTCAGGTGTGGCGAGAGAACGCAGGTTTTCGATGGTTTCCTGGACAGGACGCCAAGGAATGGTATAGCGCAGTGATTGACTGGTGGCATAGACTTTCAACACGCTACTCTGATCTTCGGTGGCGTAGTAACCGTAAAGGTCGCTGTCCTCTAAGCCAACATTTTTAAAGTGAACATCGTCGAGAATGGTCCATGCCATGCCTGCTTCGCGCAATAGACGTGGCAGGCCAGGTTCCCAGACACGTTCCGCGATCCACATCCCCGACGCATGTACACCAAAATCGCGCTGAATACGCTCTGTCAAGCGGCGTACCTGGCCAATCTTGTCGCTATCAGGAATGGAAGGTAGGATAGGCTCATAGTAACCGCCACTGACGATTTCCACTTGCTTGCGCCGGGCAAGAGCGGCGACGCGCTCTAAAAACTCCGGATGCTTTTCTTCCATCCAATCAAGCAGAGAGCCGGTGTAGTGAAGCGCGAGGCGAACGCTGGGATGTCGTTCTAAAGCCTCAATCATCGGTAAATAGGATTCTTCGTAAACAAGTTGAAAAACCCATGGGAAGTTACCAACGGGTTGATGGTTGTGAAGCAATAAGCCGAGGTGGATGCTGTTTGTCATTATTCTTAACCTAAAATGTAGTTGTAGCGGAGCAATTTTTGCGCCCCTCTCTTTCACTATAGCCTATCGCACTACATGGGTCAAGCGAAGCAAGGAGGCCTGCATTGTTTTTTCCTGTGCTAGAGGTTATACTTAGAATGGTGGTGTGTATCCAAATCCTCGACTCCTCAATTGCTACAAGGAGAATTTCATGCACAGGAAAGCGCATGTCTACCGGCACATCGTAGTACCTTTTAGCTTTGCCCTCTTACTCCTGCTGCTATTTGTCCCGTCCGCCCTTGCCGCTTCCGCTCAAC
>DATGJV010000109.1:0-12018 GCA_035295005.1 Ktedonobacteraceae bacterium
AGCCGCTCAGGGCTGCGAGCGGATTGGGATAGGCTCCCGCATCAAGCAGCATACGCACCTGGATAGCGGTGAGCGTGCCATCCCTCTTCGCGCCCAGTGTGATGGTCATCACCATTTGTGGAGCCGGGTTGCCAGCCAGCAGTTCATCCTGGCGCGTGTAGACCAGGCGTACCGGCCTACGCACGCGAGACGCCACGGCTGCGGCCAGTGGCTCAAGCAGGGATTCCTTCCCACCAAACCCTCCGCCGATGGGTACCGGCTCGACCCGAATCTGCTGTTCGGGCATGGCGAGCGCCCTGGCAACGGCTGAGCGCACGCTGAACAATCCCTGGGTGCTGGACCAGACCACCATGTGATGGCCCGATGGACTGGGGGCAACGGTGACCGATTGCGGCTCCAGATAGGACTGATGGACCGGATGCGTGCGATAGGTGCCTTCAACTACCACTTCTGCCTGGCGCAGACCTTCCTCGATATTGCCTAGCGTCATAGGCCGGAACTGTTTGACGTTCGACGACCCCTCCTCTGCTGTAACCGCCGTGGCTTGCGGAAAGCCAGCCAGGGGACCTTCTCCAGCAGCTTCCACTTCCTGGTCTATGCGTGCTGGAGGTGAACCGGGTCTCGCGGCAGTTTCTGGCTCAATGGCCGCGGGCAGAGGCTCGTACGTGACCTCCACCGCATCAGCGCCATCCTCGGCGAAAGCCTCCGTCTCGCCAACCACAACCGCCACGGGATGCCCACACCACAGCACTTCTTGTTGTGCCAGTGGGAATTGCACACGAGAGAGCGAATCCGCCTGAGCCATACCCAGCGTTGCAGCGGTAAAAACAGCCACCACTCCAGGCATTGCCTGGGCAGCCGAGGTATCAATATGCACAATGCGGGCATGAGCGTAGGGACTGAGAACCAGGCGTGCATACATCATCCCCATCATAACCTGATCGCCCGCGTAGCGTGTACGCCCGGTCACTTTGTCAGGTCCGTCCTGACGGGGAAGAGACATGCCAACAAAAGCAGGCGGCGTTTGCTGCCGCGTTCCTTGTGTCATAGGGAAAATCCTCCTTCAATATGTGTCGGGACTCACAGTGTAGTCCTGAACCAACTGCTCAGTATTTTACGCATCTATTTATTATGTCACAGAGCCACAGTAACACGATACGCTGCTGCTTCCCCGGAGGCAAGAGAAAGCCACTTTTTCTTACTACATCTTACGCGGGGCAGTGTCCGCAGAATTGGTGAGCGGCAGTTTCTCTCATGAAACTTACGTTGGAGAGATCATAGCGCCGAAGCGTTGTGCAGCCTCATCCCAGGCAGCGCGTTGTGCAGTTCTCGGCAAAAAAATGTGCGTGGGTACTTTCTGAGCAATGGTACGCACCTGCTCCAATCCATGTAGTTCGCCCAGACCCACCAGTTGCATCAGCGCATTGCCAAGGGCCGTCGCCTCGTATGGCCCGGCGATTACTGGTAGAGCGAGCGCATCGGCCAACCACTGATTCATCCGTGTATTGCGTGCGCCACCACCCAGGATATGAACCCCGGATAGCGCGGTGCCAGTCAGCCGGGTAATCTGGTGAAACACCTCGCGATACTGCAACACAAGGCTTTCCATGATACAACGTGCGTAAGCCGCCGGTGCCGAAAGTGGCGTGTGACCATGCTCCTGAAGATAGGCATTGATCGCGGCTGGCATATGCGCCGGTGCCAGAAAGCGTGCATCATCAGGGTCTATGAGAGCAGCGAACGGCGAGATAGCATCTACTTCTGCCAGCAGTATATTGTAGTCTGTTTTGTACCCATCGCGTACCCAACATCGCTGACATTCCTGCAAAAGCCACAGCCCCATCACATTCTTGAGGAAGCGGGTTGTACCGAAAACGCCCCCCTCGTTTGTACAATTGGCCGCCAACGCCTCTGCCGTTAACACTGGATGCGAAAGCTCCAGACCGACTAACGACCACGTTCCCGAACTGATATAGCCCCATCCGTCTGAAAACTGAACCGGCGTCGCTACAATCGCTGAGCCAGTATCGTGCGTCGCTGGTGCCACTACCTGTGCTGCTCCAAGCTCACTCTGCAATTCCAGGAAAACTTTCCCCAGCACGGTACCAGCATCCACTACTGGCGGGAGCATAGCGGTGGGAATCCGCAACTGATTCAACACATCAGTAGCCCACATTTTTGCGACCGGGTCCCAGCACTGTGTTGTAGAAGCGTTGGTTTGCTCGCTTGTGAGCGAACCACACAGCCAGCTATGCAGCAGATCGGGAATTAACAGCAGACGAGAAGCATGGGCCAATTCCCCCGGCTGCATACGCTCATGCGCATAAAGCTGATAGAGCGTATTGAACGGCAGAAACTGGATGCCCGTCCGTGCATAGAGTACGTCACGAGGGACAAGTGCGAAGACCTGTTCCATCACTCCGTCTGTACGAGAGTCGCGATACTGGAAGGGTATCCCGCACAGGAAACCACGAGCGTTTACCAGACCGTAATCAACTGCCCAGCTATCAACACCGATGCTATCGAGTGTTCCTGCAATTCTGCGTGCTTTGCGCAGTCCGGTGAGGGTTTCGTCCCACAGCGTGAGGATATTCCAGAAGCGATGTCCGCGTAGTGTCACCGGCCGGTTGGGAAAGCGATGCACCTCTTCCAGGTTCAATTGCCGTCCATCGAAACGTACCAGCATCACACGCCCACTCTCGGCACCCAGATCAACGGCGGCCACATTGCGTGTCGTCATGAAGTCTCTTCTTTCCCCTTCTGCTCAGCGTGGATACGCCGCCGCGATACCTCCATCAACGTTGAGAATGTTGCCGGTACTCTTGATGGAGCGTGTTGGGGACGCGAAGAACGCCACGGCCTCGGCGATATCCTCAGGTAGAATATTGACTCCCAGTGTCGTGCGTTTGCGGTACACCTCTTCAAGTTGTTCGGGAGCCACGCCATAGGTTGCCGCACGCTCCTCTCGCCAGTTGCTGTTCCAGATACGCGAACCAGCCAGGACTGCATCTGGATTCACGGTATTGACGCGAATACCGAACTGTCCCCCCTCTTCTGCAAGGCAGCGTGCCAGGTGCGCCTCAGCTGCCTTAGCCGTCGAATAAGCCGCAGCGTTCTTTCCCGCGACCAGTGCATTCTTGCTGGCGACGAAGACCATATTACCTCCACATCCCTGCGCCTCCATAAGTCGGAAGCCTTCGCGTGCTACCAGGAAATACCCTGTTGCCAGCACATTCCAGTTCTTGTTCCACTCCGAGAGAGTCGTCCCAGTAATTGGCGCACTGGAAGCCAATCCAGCGTTATTGATTATGACATCAATACCACCAAAAGTCAGTGTGGCCTGCTCAAAGGCGGCACGAACACTCGTTTCGCTCGTGACATCCATTTTCACAGCGATAGCGCGTCCGGCACCATAGCGCGAGTTGAGATATGCGGCCAGTTGCTCCGCACCGGCGAGGTCAATATCTGTAGCGATAATGTGTCCACCATCCTGCGCCACACGTCGGCAGACAGCCGAGCCGATGCCACCGGATGCGCCCGTCACCAGCACCACACGACGTGCGAACTCGCGCTCCGGCGGGGCCAGTTTGAGCTTATATTGCTCCAACGGCCAGTATTCGACGGCATAGCTTTCAGCATCACTGAGTGAGATAAAGCCACCACACGCCTCCGCTCCACGCATTACGGCAATCGCTCGATGGTAGAGTTGTGCTGATACATCGGCCATCTGAGCATCTTTGCCTGTGGTAAACATGCCCACACCGGGTATCAAGATCACACGGGGATGCGGATCAATTGCTGCATCAGTTGCTCGGTAGACCGGAGTGTTAGCATCAGGATCGAGATTCTGCTCGACATTGGCCTCAAGATAATAACGATACTTCTCCACATACCCGGCAACAGCAGTGCGCAAGGCTTCCTCAAGCTCCTCGATACTCGAATTTGGTACCCATTCGACAAGCAACGGCCAGGGTTTGGTATGGACCAGGTGATCGGGGCAAGCCGCGCCAATCTTCGTCAGGCGCGGCGCATCCTGGCTACTTGCAAAGGCCAGCACGTCTTCACTATCTTCAAAACGTAATATCTGATGTTTCTCCGCCGAGACCAGCCCACGCAACACCGGAGCAATCTGTGCCATTATACCCCGCCGTTCTTTGGCCGGGAGCGCAGTGTTACGAGGGCCGCCAAAGAGCGCCTTGCCAGCACGAGCAATGCGTTCCTCAACGAAGTCTCGCGCCTGAAGAATCGTTCTCATGGTAGCAGCGTAACTTTCCTCACTGGTATCACCCCAGGTGATGAGTCCATGTTTAGCCAGAATCACGAGCCTTGCATGCGGATTGGCTCGTACCGCCAGTGCGACCTCGTGTGCCAGGCCAAAACCGGGACGGCGATAGGGTATCCAGATTACACCAGCACCGAAGCATTCCTGCGCCAATGCCTCACCATCGGCAGCGCACGCGAAGTAGTTGGTGGCGTCAGCATGCGTGTGATCAATATGCGCAAATGGGAGAAACCCGTGCAACAAGGTCTCGATAGAGGGGCGCGGGCGGCCCGGCTCATAGAAACAGTGGGCGAGGTAATCTACCATCTCGGTATCACTCATGCGCTCGCGTTCCAGCAGGGGAAGTACATCATCCAGGTACAACCCGGTAAAGGAAGACTCCGTAACGCTTGCCAGGTCTGAACCAGAACCTTTGACCCACAGGATACGTGCCGGACGACCGCGAAAGTCAATCTCGTCAGACTTGGCCGAGGTGTTGCCTCCTCCCCAGTTACAGACGGTACGATCAGCGCCCAGTCTGCGGGAGCGGGCAACCAGCTGTGCCAGGGTCGTTGAACTTGCGATATCAGTCATAATAGTATCTTTCAGGAAAGCTATTCTTTCATAACAGTATCTCTTCTGAATATACGAAAGCTCACTATGCGCCGGGATAGCCACTGCCTGTTATTGCGACTTGCCGCTCGTGCGCTACACGCTCAGCATAGCCACTGGCACGAAAGGCCGCGATTGGATCAGGGTGCAGCCCCTGCCGTTCGCGAATCGTGGTTAATAGCGGACGCACATCTGTCTCATAGGCGGCCTGAAGCACTCGGAATGCACCTAACACGTCACCGGCATTTTGAGCGGCATGCAGGGTTACTCGATCCACCAGCAAGGCTTTCGCATAGGCTGACTGGACGTTTAAGATACTCTGGATCATCGCCTCGATCTTCGGCTCGATGTTGTGCGACTGATCTATCATGTAAGCAATGCGCCCGGCGTTGGCGTTACCCTCTGTCTGCGCACCCACAATCTCATTAAAGATGCAAAAAAGATCAAAGGGATTCTGCGAACCAACGATCAAGTCATCGTCGGCATACCTGCGATCATTGAAATGGAAGCCGCCCAACCGCCCCTCGTCGAGTAGCGAGGCCACGATCTGCGCGATGTTGGTTCCCTGTGGGTGGTGGCCGGTATCCACCAGTACCTCTGCCTGTGGGCCAAGCTTCTGCGCCATGAGCAGCGAGGTTCCCCAGTCGGGGAGGTCAGTGGAATAGAAGGCCGGTTCGAAGAATTTATATTCGATCAAGAGGCGCATGCTGGATGGAAGCGCCTCGTAGATAGCCTGGAGTGAGTCCAGCAGGCGATGGCGGCGGCTACGCATGTCATCCTGGCCGGGATAATTCGTGCCATCGGCCAGCCAGAGGCTTATCACGTCGGAGCCAACAACTTGCGCAATGCGGATGCAGTCCAGGACGTGTTCTATAGCCTGCTCGCGTACCTTCCGGTCGAAATGGGTCAGGCTGCCAAAACGATATACGTCTTCCTGAAAGAGATTCGGATTGACTGCACCAATATGCAGCCCAAGAGAACTGGCATAGTCCTTGATCGCCGACCAGTCATCCTCCTTATCCCAGGGAATGTGGATGGCGACACCAGGACATATGCCTGTGACGCGCTGAACTTGAGCCGCATCCGCCAGCTTCTCGTGCAGATTTCTGGCTGCCCCAGGCCAGTGAAAGACCTTGAAGCGCGTACCCGAATCACCATAACCCCACGAAGGGGTTTCAATATTGAATTGCTGCATAGTTTCTATGAGACTGTCAAGGGTGACACCTCGCTCCTGCAAGCGATTTTCGATTTCTGAACTCACGTACTCACCTTGCCTGACTATTACTGGTTTTATGCCGGGGCCAGTCTGCTACCTCTATCCTAATCAAGGTGGAAAACTTCCTCAGGACATGCAGAGAAGAGACCTTCTCTGCATGCCTCCAGGAAAAAGGTGAACCGGCTTAGAAGTTGAACTGATCAATGTTTGCGCTGTTGAAGACAGTCGGCGGGCCAAGCAGAACGACGTTATTGGCGGCAATGGTAAAGCTCCCCAGCTTACCAGCTGTAAACGTCTCTCCCACATTCCCTTTGATTTTGCCCTCAGCCAGCAAAGCTGCGACATAATAGGCCAGATAGCCCAGGTTGGCGGGGTTCCACAGCTCAAAGCCTTTGATTGTGCCATCCTTGACATACTGGCGCAGCTGGTTGGGTGTACCCAGACCCGTCAGTGCCACCTGGCCGCCTTTATGCACCGATTCGATGGCACGGGCCGCGGCAGCAATACCCACCGTGGTGGGGGAAATGATCCCTTTGAGGTTCGGATACTGCTGCAATAAAGCCAGCGTCTGGTTAAAGCTGGTCTGGTCATCGTCGTTTCCGTAAGCGACTTTGACGAGCTGCATATTGGGATACTTCGATGCCAGTTCCTGCTTCATGAAGCCAATCCAGGTGTTCTGATTCGAGGCAGTGCTGGCTGCCGAGAGAATGGCAATCTGTCCGGTGCTGTTGATTTGCTGAGCCAGCAAGTCCACCTCGCTACGGCCAATCTGCTCGCTATCGGCCTGGTTGACAAACACATTGCGTGCATCGGGCGCGACATCGGCGTCAAAACTCACGACTTTGACCCCCTGGGCCATCGCCTGTTTCAGGGATGGTGCAACTGCATTGGGATCATCGCCAGAGATGACGATGGCACCCACATGCTGCTCAGTGAGGGTCGTGATGAACGGCACCTGTGCGGCGGCGTTGGCTGAGGATGGGCCGACCTGTTTGAACTGTCCGCTCAGGTCCTTAGCAGCTTGCTGTCCCCCCGAGGCGGCAGTGTCGAAATACGGGTTGTTGATCTGCTTGGGTAGAAACACGATGTTGAGATTACTGCTAGAACCCGCACCGCTCGTCGTGGCACTCCCTCCGCTGCCAGAGGTGCCACCGCAGGCGGCCAGCATCAGCAGCACAAAAACCAGACAACCGGGTCCCAGTGTTTGAAACAGCTTCTTCACTGTCTCCTCCTTTACAGTTGCTTTGAACGTCCCACGGCAAAACGCCGACGGGCTATAACGACCTGAATGCGCCGGGCAAGGTTTGGTCCCAGCACAGAGAGGATCAACAGTAAGCCAATGGCAAGACTCTGGATATCACCGCTAATGTTCAGCAACCCTAACACATTCTGTAGCACAGCGATAATGAAGATAGCCAGCACAACACCTAACAGCGAACCGCGACCACCGAAGATGTTGACGCCACCCAGCAAGACGACCGTCACGACATCCAGCTCGAACCCCACCGCATTATCGGGCCGGGCGCTGGAAAAGCGTGCGGTAAAAATTACGCCCGCCAGTGCCGCGATCACTCCTGAGAGTATGAACAGCACAAGCTTCACCCGGCCCACATTGATGCCGGAAAATCGCGCCGCCTCCTTGCTATTGCCGATAGCGTAGAGTTGTCTGCCGAGGCGGCTAAAGTGCAGCACAACCGCAAAAATCACCGTCAGGATGACAAAAATCAGACCCGACCAGGGCAGTTCAGTGCCTGGGATAGTGCTAAAGCCGAAATCGGTGAAAACGGTGGGAAAGTTGCTGACCGCCTGGTCTCCCAGGACGACATAGGCCAGGCCGCGAAAAAGGGCAAGTGTGCCAATTGTTACGACCAGCGAAGGTAAGGCGAGCTTTGTGACGAGCAAGCCGTTGAGACAGCCCGCGACAAGTCCAACCAGCAGAGCTACACCTATCGCAAGCCACATGGGATTGCCCCGCTCCCAGAGAAGGCCAAGCACGACGCTGGAAAGACCCAGCACCGAAGCAACCGACAGATCAATCTCGCCAGCGATGATAATTAGTGTCATAGGCAAGGCCATGATGGCTATTTCCATGATGTTACTGGTGAGCGCATAAAAGTTAAAGCCTGTCATGAAATAGGGTGAGAGAATAGCGCCAATCACGCTACTGACCAGGAGCAGTACAACAAGAAGGGCTTCCCAGGTAATCAGGAGCGACGTGAGTCTTTTCATGCTTTCTTCCTCCCGGAGAGGATGGCACGCTGCAGCCAGCGGGTGATAAAGGCATCAAGCACCACCGCGCCGATAATAGCCGCGCCATAAATAGCCTGTAGCCAGAACTGGGAAATGTTCAGGATGTTTAACGCATTTTCCAACGTCCCCAGGACTATCGCCCCCAGCACTGCACCTAAAATGGTACCTGAACCACCAAAGATATTAACCCCTCCCACTACGACTGCCGCGATGACCTGCAGTTCGAGACCAGTAGCATTGGTTGCATCAACCGTGGCAAAGCGTGCGCCCCAGAGTACACCGGCCAGCCCACAGAGCAAGCCCGCGGCAGCGAAGGCGGTGAATACCAGCCAATCTGCGCGAATACCAATCATACTCGCCGCTTCGGGATTGCTACCCACGGCATACAACTGGCGACCACTCTGTGAGGCGTGCAGGAAATAACCGACGATGATGGCAATAACCGCAGCAATAAAAATCAGGGCCGGAATACCTAATATCTGCGTGGTAGCCAGGGCCAGGTAACTGGTCGGCACATCGGAAGCATTGACCTGCGAGGTCGTATTGGACGCGAAAATAAAAACCAGGCCACGATAGGCGTAGAGAGTACCCAGGGTAGCAACAATCGAAGGAACACGCCCGAAAGAGACGATCACTCCATTTAGCAGACCCAACACCAACCCCAGCGCACAACCCAGCAGAATACCCGGCAACAGGTTACTTTGTGGCAGTTCCTTGAAGAAATAGGCCGTGACAAAGGCGGTGAAACCCACTATCGAACCTACCGACAGATCCACATTGCGCGTCAACACGACCAGCGTCTCTCCCACGGCTACAATCGCAAGAATGGCAACCGAGAGTAAAATCTGCACAAAGTTGTCTATGCTCAGAAAACGCGGTGCCTGAATACCAACGATGAGAACGATGAAAAGCAAAACGATCAGGAGTCCAAGTTCCCGTACCCGGCTAACCAGACCCAGCAGCCGTGCCTGACCCAGTTGACCCCGCTGCTTCGCGGGTTTCACTTCATGGCTCGTGGTGGTCATTCCATCACCTATCCTGTCCAGTAGCGGCAAACATCACCCGTTCTTGAGTTGCCTCCGAGCGTGCGAATGTGCCGGTAACTCGTCCCTCGTGTAGCACAATAACTCGATCAGCCATAGCGAGTACCTCGGGCAGCTCGCTGGAAATCAAAATAATCGCTAGACCACCGACGGCAAGGTCTGAAATAATGCGGTGAACTTCGGACTTGGCTCCTACATCAATACCGCGTGTTGGCTCATCCAGGATCAACACCGATGGATTCGTTGCCAGCCACTTGCTCAGCACCACTTTTTGCTGATTTCCGCCAGAAAGGGCATTAACTAACTGCGCTACTCCCGTCGAACGGACATGCAACTGACGAGAATACTCACCTGCAATCACCTGTTCGCGGCGCGGATTTATCAATCCCAGACGCGAAACCTGGTGCAAAATGGGCAGAGTGACATTGGAGGCGATACTGAAGTTCATAACCAGCCCCTGCTGGTGACGGTCCTCTGGAACATAGGCAATGCCGTTCTCCATCGCCTGTTGTGGCGAACGAATGCGTGCTTTTTTGCCATTGAGCCAGATTTCTCCGCTCTCTGCTCTGTCTATGCCAAAGAGTACACGCGCCACCTCTGTGCGCCCGGCACCTACCAGGCCCGCGAAACCCAGGATTTCGCCCCGGCGAAGCTGGAAACTCACATCGGCAAAAACACCTTCCCGCGTGAGGTGGCGCACCTCCAGTACCACACCCCCAATCTCGGCCTCGCCTTTGGGGAAAAGGTTGGAGAGTTCACGTCCAACCATGTGCTTGATGATCTCTTCGGTAGTCATTTCGCTGACCGGGGCTGTAATGATATGTGTGCCATCACGAAAGACAGTCAGGCGATCAGCTATTGCGAACACCTCTTCCAGACGATGGCTGACGAAAAGAATAGCTACATCTCGCTGACGAAGCTGCTTCACAATGGCAAATAATTCTTCGACCTCGTGCGCTGAGAGGGCCGCAGTCGGCTCGTCCAGTACCAGGACACGCGCCTGCAGCGAGAGCGCCCTGGCGATCTCTACCAGTTGCTGTTCGGCCACGGAGAGCCCCTGTACCGGTGTATGGGAACTGAGTGATACATCCAGGGACGCGAGCAACTGATCCACCTCGCGATACATGCGCTTCCAATCCACACGCCCGAAGCGATCACGAGGATGACGGCCCATGAAGACATTTTCGGCAACATCCAGGTCTGGAAAAAGCAGAGGCTCCTGCTGAACAACAGCGATGCCAAGAGCCTGCGCCTGTTTAGGTGAGCGAAGTTCCAACACTTCTCCGCCAATTTTCACAATCCCTGCGTCTGGCCGATGAAAACCTGCCAGGATTTTCACCAGCGTGCTTTTGCCCGCCCCATTCTCGCCCACCAGTGCATGGACTTCGCCAGGGAATAAACGAAAGTCTACTCCCCGCAAGGCTTGTACACCACCAAAATGTTTGGCGATCCCGCTGAGTTCAACGATGGCTTCGGGAGAATTTGTCACGTTCTTTCTCCTCCTCGAGGGCAAACCTTGACGAGCCAGTTTCTGTACATTACAATTACCGGTGAATTGAAACGTTTCAATTGTTACAAAAAAATAGCGCGTTGCTAGAAAAAGGATTTTCAAAAGATAAGCTGTCGCACTCGCCGGTTTCGCGGAATTCTTGTGATATAGAGAAAGACAATCGCAAATTGAAACGTTTCAATAAGAGCAAGTATAATTGCAAAAAACCACATTGTCAAGTGGTATTTCTGGTGATGTTGGTGAAATCACCGCGATACGCCATTTGCAAGCCAGGTTGTTTGTGGCATACTATTCACAAGAGGTTCTGTTGCTATTATTCCGCAGTAGTTGCAGTGCCGAACAAGGAGATAACCTCACTGAAAGAGTAGGCATCTGATGAGGAGATGAGGAAGCTTGCGCTCATGAATTCAATCTCAGGTATTCGAGAAGTGGCGAAGCGTGCGGGCGTTTCGCTCGGAACTGTGTCGAACGTACTCAACCGGCCAGAAATCGTTACGCCGGAGACGCGCCAACGGGTGCAACAGGTCATTGACGAAATCGGCTTTGTACGCAATGGGTCGGCCCGGCAATTACGCGCAGGCACCAGCCAGCACATCGGCCTGATCGTACTCGATGTAGCCAATCCTTTTTTCACCGATGTTGCGCGTGGGGTTGAGGACCAGGCCAACAAGGTCGGCTATATTGTCATTCTGTGTAATTCCGATGACTCTATCGAAAAAGAAAATCACTACCTGCACGTCCTCGAGGAGCAACGGGCCCAGGGAGTGCTGATTACTCCAGTGCAGAATGATGCGAGTTACCTGCAGAGATTTCGACAGCGCGGTATTGCCGTCGTGTTACTCGATCGTCCGAGCCGCATCAAGGACCTCTGCTCGGTCGCTGTTGACGATGTGCGAGGGGGCGAGCTTGCTGCTGCTCATCTTCTTGAAGATGGACACAGGTGTATCGGGTTTGTACATGGTCCACTCAGTATTCGCCAGATCGCAGACCGCAGACGTGGGATGATACGGGCAGTGAAAGCAGCTGGCCTTGATCCAGAGCATGCAATTGTTGATATCACCGCCCGTACACAAAGCGCAAAGGAGGGTGAAGAGTGCGTGGAGAACCTGCTGAGTGCCAGGATAAG
>DATGJV010000110.1:0-3376 GCA_035295005.1 Ktedonobacteraceae bacterium
CTATCGCACCAACGTAATTGCGCCCCTGGGACTGATTCAGGCGATGAGACCCTTCTTGAAGCCAGGAGCGCGCATTCTCAATATCACCAGCGACGCGGGCGTCGAGGGATACGAGGGATGGGGCGGCTATGGATCGAGCAAGGCCGCGCTCGAACAACTATCGCATATCCTGGCGGCTGAAAATGAAGCGTGGCGCGTGTACTGGGTTGATCCCGGCGACATGCGCACGCAAATGCACCAGGAAGCTTTTCCGGGAGAAGATATTAGCGATCGGCCACTGCCAGAAACGAGCGTACCCGGCCTGCTCGAACTGCTAACGGGAGATCGACCGAGCGGACGCTATATGGCGCGCGCTTTGCCATAACGAAGGACTCTGAACTACTGTGAAAACATTGCTTCCTGCGCGAAATTTGTCATATCATACCCTACCTTTTGTATTGCCGCCGGAGCTTGAGGCGAGCGAGCCGCCAGAGGCTCGCGGATTGGCGCGTGACGAGGTGCGCCTGATGGTCTCGTACCGCGCGGATGATCGCGTCATACATACAAGGTTTCGCGACCTGCCTGACTACTTGCAGCCGGGAGATTTACTGGTAATCAATACCAGCGGAACCATGAACGCGGCCTTACATGCCACACGCGCCGATGGCTCTGCCTGTGAATTGCATCTTTCGACGCACCAGCCAGATGGCAACTGGGTGGTCGAAATACGCTTGCCCGGCGAAAAAGGCACTACGCCGATGTTTGATGCCCTGGTCGGGGAGACGCTACAACTGCCCGGCGGAGCGACCGCGACGCTGCTCACGCCGTATGTGCGCGAGACAGGCTCGTGCATCTCGGTTTCCGAAGCAATGTCTAGCGGTGGCAAGCAGAAAAAGGGGCATTATCGATTGTGGATGGCAACCCTCCAATTGCCTTCGAGCTGGCAGGATTACCTGGCGCGTTACGGGTTTCCTATTCGCTACCAGTACGTGCGGGAAAGCTGGCCGGGCAGTTACTACCAGACGGTCTACGCGACAGAAACGGGCAGCGCGGAGATGCCCTCGGCTGGCCGCGCTTTTACGCCCGAATTGATTACGCGGCTGGTTGCGCGCGGCATAGGCATTGCGCCTCTGATTTTGCATACAGGAGTAGCCAGCCTGGAAGAAAACGAGCCGCCTTACGAGGAGTTCTATCGCGTGCCTCGTGAAACCGCTCGCCTGGTCAATATGGCGCATTCGGACGGGAAACGGGTCATAGCCATCGGCACAACGGTTGTACGCGCGCTCGAAAGCGTGACTGGCAAAACAGGAGTGACCCACCCTGGCGAAGGCTGGACAAACTTGATGGTGACGCCACAACGCGGCATTCGCGCCGTCAACGCCATGCTCACCGGGTTACACGAGCCACGCGCCACCCACATCGCCATGCTAGAAGCATTGTGCGGCACAGAGCATCTGAACATCACCTACCAGGAAGCGCTGCGCCAGCGTTACCTCTGGCACGAATTCGGCGATTTACATTTAATTTTGCCGTGATGGTTGAGAAACGTGCTTTCAATCAGAGAGTTCTCAACCAGAATACAACGATTCGCGCTAACAAAGATGATTGATAATGTTCTATGATACGTCATCATGCTGGCTTTTTGTGTATGTGAAAAGGATGGACTGCATATGATGGCGCGTATCACTGGCAAAGCCAAACGAACTCCGGGCAAGCGCTGGTTTGTGGCGTTAATGGGAACACTGCTGCTTTTGCTGATGGTTGCTCGTGGGCTTCCGCAAATGGTGGAGGCGGCTACAACGAATAGCTGGTCAGCCTATATGGGGAACAACCAGCGCAGCGGCTATAATGCAGCCGAGACAATCATCAATCCCACCTCAGCGCCAAACCTCAAATTGAAATGGACGCATAAGGCGGGTGGGGCCGTTACGACACAGCCGACCGTTGCGAATGGCATGGTGTACTGGGGATCATGGGACGGCATAGAACATGCCTCAAGCCCGGCTACTGGCAAGGATATCTGGACGGCAAATCTCGGTCAGACAATCGTGACGTGTAGCAAAATTCATCATGGTGTACTCAGTTCAGCAGCCTTTGCCACGTTATCGATCAAAGGAGTAGCTACCCCCGCGCTGCTTTTGGGCGGAGGGAACGTTCAGATGTACGCGCTCAACGCCAATACAGGCGCGGTGATCTGGCACACTCCACTGGGGACGCAGCCAGATTTCTTCCTTTATGGCTCGCCCGCCGTTTCTAATGGCAGTGTCTATATGGGAGTTTCTTCGCACGGCGATTGCCCGCTTGTGCAGGGACAACTGGTTCAATTAAGTGAAAAGACAGGAGCGATACAGCATACGTTTAACGTGGTGCCAGACGGCTGCACCGGAGGAAGCGTCTGGACTGCTCCAACCATCGACACCGCCACGCAGTTGGTATATTTTTCTACTGGCAATGAAGGCACATGCTCTTCAAAAGAAACACAAACGGACGCGCTCATTGCAGTACGCGCTAAAGACCTGTCGCAGGTCGGTTCCTGGCAGGTTCCGGCGGCGCAACAAATAGTGGATGGAGACTTTGGCAGCACACCCACGCTCTTTCAGGCAACCATTGGCGGCGCTTTGCATAAGCTGGTAGGGCTTGAGAATAAGAACGGCATCTATTATACATTTGACCGCGCCACTATTAGCGCCGGGCCATTGTGGCAGCAGCAACTGGGACAGGCTCCCGGCCCAGGCGGGGATAACATCGCGTCGAGCGCCTGGAATAATGTCTCCCTCTTTACGGCAGCCGCCAGCACAACTATCAACGGCGTCAACTGCGCGGGCAGCTTACGCAGCTTGAACCCCGCCACAGGGGCGTTCATCTGGCAAGACTGTTTGAGCTTTGATCCACGAGGTACAGTCACGATGGTGCCGGGACTGGCCGAAGTTGGAGCAGGTACCTCTTTTATTGTGGTGAACGCGACGACGGGCGCGCAACTTTTCAGCTACTCGGATACCGCGAACAAGTCAGACTTTCTAGGACCATGCAGCATCGCCAATGGTCAATTATATCAGGGCAATATAGATGGAAATCTGTACGCCTTCGGGCCGTAGCAGCGAGCAGCCGCTAAAGAATACTTTCAAACAAATCGAAGTCGATGGAGCTTGCGCAAAGACGCTCAAGTTCTTCAACAACAGCAACGTGGGCCGGGTGTGGATGATGGGCTAATAGGTGCGCTTCGTCTACAAAATGCATGATGATGCCGTGGGTATATGGGCTGTGATAGGGACTGCGGTTCTTGCCAGTTGAGATAGCGAGTATGCCTGGTACGAGGCTTTGCAAATCCTGGACATGGGCGAGCAATGTCGCGAGTTCTTCGCCGGTCGTTTCGGCTTTGGGCTGTAAAAGAACGATA
>DATGJV010000111.1:0-3084 GCA_035295005.1 Ktedonobacteraceae bacterium
CTCATCCACAACGAGCAACTGCGGATCGTTGAGTAGCGCCTGTTCAATGCCGATGCGCTGTTTCATGCCGCCTGAATAGCCGCCAAGCGGGCGTTTACGGGCCTCCGTCAAGTTGACGACCTGGAGCAATTCTTCAATACGCCGCCGCGCTACGTTGCCGCCCACACCTTTGAGTGCTGCCATATATGAGAGAAATTCGAGGGCATTGAGATGGGGATAGACACCGAAATCCTGGGGAAGGTATCCCAGGACAGCACGCAATGCATTGGGTTCGCGAGCAATATCGTCGCCATTCCAGATGACTTTTCCCTCGCTTGCCTTAGTGATGGTCGCCAGGATACGCATGAGCGTTGATTTTCCGGCACCGTTTGGCCCTAAGAGACCGAGTACACAGGGGCCGAGTTCCAGGTTAAAGTCGCGTAGTCCCCACACATTCCCTCGATATTGTTTCCCGACATGTTGAATGCTAAGTTTCATCTATAGTTCCTTTCTCACTTATGAGAGGCCCTGACGCGAGCGAATGAGCTTCTCCGATTGCGTTGGCCCATCAACCATCTCCCCATTCTCTGTGAGGCGGCCATTCCAGTTGATGCGCCGTTTTCCCCAAAAAGTCCGGCCTGCAAGCACAAGAAGGACAAGAGCAAAAAAGGGAATCTCTAGCCAGAGCAGCATCGCGCCTATCGCGTTCAAGCCAGCAATTCCACTGAAAAGACTGAATGACGTTAAAAAGAATGATGATGATCAGTCCCCACCAACTCAGCCGGGCAATGCGCAAAGTGAAGAGGCCCGATGTACTGCCAATAAGCACGGCCAGTAGCGGCACGCTTGCCCCAATCAGTACTCCCAGTAGTATGCCGCGCCATTGGCCGCCCAGGCCAGTCCAGGCCAGACCCGCGGGAGAACGACCGTCTACTTTGCGCCGGAACCAGTGAAGGAACCAGACGGTTCCCACGGCAATCAGCACATAGGCAATGGAGTAACAGCTCACCACACGAAGATCCATGTTGTACGCTGGAGAATATATGTTGTTGAGGTAGCTATAGTTGATATGGAGACCCAGGTAGAGGAAAAGACCGGCTGCAAGGTCAAAGATCAAATAGATCAGCAAAGTACCAACAAACGCTATAAAAAGCCTCCAGAACAGGGCAATCCTTCCGTCAGAGGCAAAAAAGAGACCTCGCATAAGATATTGACATCCTCTCGTGAAACGAATTTGCTATCAAAAGATCACTTTCAATAGAGTCTCACTGGTGGAAGTATACTTGCCGGATGCCATCTGGAACATCGGAAGAATCTCTAAAGATATTGAGTGTTTAAAACGGCAGCATTGTTGAGGATGCGAAGATATACCTATACCGCTTTCGTTCGTCTTTCATTAGCCAGAGATTGACTGCATGTCAGAAAAATATGGTGCGAAAAGGACAGATGAGAGACGGTGCCAGGGGAGACAATTTGGGTCAGGTAGCATTCATCACCAACCTGTTGAGAACGACAATCTAAGCTCAACAGGAAAGGGAAGGACAGGCCCCCCTGTCCTTCCCTTTCCTGCAACACGGCCCGAATTACTTCGCGACAGTGTAGCCAGTATCATCAAGCACTTCCTCGATCTTGTCGAGCGTCACTTTGTGTGGGTCGTAGTTGATATTGACGCTTTTCATCGGGATATCCACCTTGACGGTATTGACGCCCTCTACCTTGCTCAGTGCGCCCTCGATGGCGTGCTGGCAGTGTTCACAAGAAATGTCGGGTGCAACAAGTGTTGTTGACTCCATGATAATTTACTCCCTTTCAATAACAGTTACAGAATTTTCACGTAACTCCTGATTTGCCCCGTGATTCCCCGCGATAGTATACAATTGGATCAGTTCTTGAATGACTTCATCCTCACGATCACCCTTGATACCTTCGGGAACGCAGGTACGTAAGTGACCTTCCAGAATGATCGATTCGAGTTTCTCCAGCGCCTTTCGGACAGCGTGGGTCTGTCGTAAGATGTCAATGCAGTACTTATCGTCCTCCACCATCTTACGTATGCCGGAGATATGCCCCTCGATATACGAGAGTCTTTTCAGCACATCTGGTTTTCTTTCTGCTTGCATGTGTTGTTCCCTTTCGGGCGCTATGAATTGCGTCCCTACAGTTGCCCATTGTGCGTGCGAGCCAGGGCGCTATGAATTGCGTCCCTACAGTTGCCCGAACCGGCGCAGGCGCAACGAATTGCTGACGACGGTGACAGACGAGAGCGCCATTGCCGCGGCGGCGAAAATCGGCGCGTTCTCGCGTAAGAACGGAATGATTGGCGACAGAATCGCCATCGGAATAAGAATGACGTTGTAGGCAAACGCCCAGAAAAGGTTTTGCTTGATGATACGCATCGTCGCCCTGGATAACGCTAATGCTGTGGCAACACTCTTCAAGTTGCCTTTGACCAGCGTGATATCGGAAGCTTCCATCGCGATATCGGTGCCAGTTCCCATTGCGATACCGGCATCAGCTTGCACAAGCGCAGGTGCATCGTTGATACCGTCACCCGCGAAGGCAACTATCAAACCCTGCTCCTGCAAACGCTTGACCTGATTGGCTTTGTCCTCTGGCAATACCTCCGCCAGTACATGCCCGGCTGGAATACCAACCTGAGCGGCGATAGCTTGCGCGGCACGCCGGTTGTCGCCGGTAATCATCCAGACCGAGAGACCCTGCGCGGTTAAGTTCTGTACTGCCTCGGCAGAGCCAACCTTGACGGTATCTGAGACCGCAACCAGCCCCGCCAGTTCGCCATCAATCACGGCTATCATCGCCGTCTTGCCCTGTCCCTCAAGTGCCTCCATGTCTTCCTGTATCGCAGCGAAATCTAAAGCACGCTCACTGAGGAGACGCCGTGTGCCGACCAGTACACTGTGTCCTTCAACTGTCGCTTCCAACCCGCGTCCCGTGATGGAGGTAAAGCGTTTGGGGCTGCTACTCAGCACCAGGCCGCGCTCTCTGGCTCCTTCAACGATAGCGGTAGCAAGGGGATGTTCAGAACCCTGCTCGGCTGCGGCAACCAGACGCAGCATGTCATCTGCGTTTTTGCCGGGCAATGCC
>DATGJV010000112.1:0-6240 GCA_035295005.1 Ktedonobacteraceae bacterium
AAGCCCAATCGTTGGAATAAGGGAACAATGGAGAAACCCCTGCAAAAAAGCCAGCATGCTGGCTTTTTTGCAGGGGTTTCTCCATTGTTCCCTTATTCCAACGACAATTATTGTGGCGCTTCGCGCCGCTATAGCGTATCATAGTAGTGGCGACCCCTGTGGTCGCCATTAAACAATCGCCATTGGATAATTACTATGCAAAAGGAACCACTCTATGACAAACATGCATCGAGACCTGCCCAATCTAGATGATATGCTCTCACCGCTCTTGCTAATTGAGGAGGGAGAGCATGAATTTACGGGCGCGAATGAGATTTCAGAAATACGGCAACTCTTTTTTCCGGTGACGCGCACGTGTATTTATCTGAATCATGCCGCCAATGGGCCATTGCCGCGTCCAGTAGTGACAACCATGCACGAGTATATAGAAAATGTCAGCCTGTATGGCGGCACGCAGGAGGAACGCTGGCGCGAGTATGAGCATGGCGCTCACCGCCGACTCGCCACTATGCTAAATGCACGGCCCGACCAGATTGCGTTGACCGCCAGTACCAGTGATGGCTTGATGCTGGTGGCGCACGGTTTGTCGTGGCAAGAGGGAGATGAAATTATCTGCGCCGAAGGCGAATTTCCCACAAATATCTACCCCTGGCTGAATCTTCAGGAACACGGCGTCCATGTCCGTATGGTACCGGCACGCAATGCTCGCATTTCCGCCGAAGACGTATGTGCCAGCATTACCGGACGCACCCGCCTTGTGAGTCTGAGCCTTGTCGAGTTCTCGACAGGCTTTCGTAACGACATTGCTACCATTGCAAACTACTGTCATGAACGCGGTATCCTTTGCGGTATTGACGCGATGCAGGCATTGGGGGCATTGGACATCAATGTGCAACAACTGGGCGTGGATTTCCTGGCGGCGGCTTCACATAAATGGCTGCTCTCGCCGCGCACATCCGGTATCCTGTATGTAGCTGATGCGTTGTTGCCACAATTGCATACGCCCCGTCGGGGCTGGTATAGCGTCGAGACGCCTTTTGACTTCTTCAACCACCAGCAGCCGTTAAAGTCGGGTGCGGCACGCTTTGAATATTGTTCCTCCAATCTGGCAGCGATTGTGGGTCTGGATGCCGCTCTCGGTCTGTTCGAGTGTATTGACGGCGGTATGGCGACGGTCGAGGAGCGTATTTTAGGACTGACAGATTATGTTATAGCTGGCGTAGAGCGGATAGGCTATCCAGTAGTCACGCCACGCGGTGAGGGAGAGCGTTCAGGCATTGTCTGCTTCAACGCCCATCCTGAACGACAGGACTTGACCCCTCAACACATTGTAGACGAACTGGCGGCACGCGCCATCTTTGTTGCCGCCCGTGGCGAAGTAGTACGTGTATCACCGCATTTTTACAACACTGTTGAAGAGGTTGATACACTGCTGAACGTGCTTGATGTTTTGCGGCAACCGAACGAGTAAAGGGACATACCGTAATGATTGACATATCCATCATGATTGAAGGCCAGTTTGGCCTGACGTGGCCGCGCTGGAAAAAGCTGGTGAGTGAGGTTGAGAGCCTGGGATTCGCGGGCCTGTTCCGCTCTGACCACTTCACCAACGCGGAGCCGCCGGATTTGGACTCGCTGGAGATGCTCGTCTCACTGAGCTATCTGGCAGACCATACACAGCGTATCCACTTCGGGCCGCTCGTCGCGCCGGTCACATTCCGCAACCCCGTTTTTCTGGCGCGACAGGCTCTGGCACTCGACGACCTGAGTAACGGACGTATGATTCTGGGTCTGGGCGCGGGTTGGCAAGAGCGCGAACACAACATGTTCGGTTTTGAGCTGGGCAATGTACAGACGCGGCTCGCCCGCTTCGAGGAAGGCATAGAGGTAGTAACGAGTCTGCTCAATAGTGATAAGCCCGTCAACTACGATGGCAACTTCTTCCAATTACGCGATGCTGTCTTGCTGCCACGACCACAACGTCCCGGTGGACCGCGTATCCTGATAGGCGGCAATGGCCGCAAACGCACTCTGGCACTGGCAGCCCGCTACGCGCATATCTGGAACGGAGTCTTCCTCTCGCCCGACCAGTTCCGCGAACGATCTGATATCCTCGATACATTGCTGGTTGAGGCTGGACGCCAGCCTGGTGATGTGAAACGCACAGTCATGCATGCTGTTTATTTTGGGCGCGACCACGCCGAGCTTGATCGTCGTTTGCACTGGCGACACGACGATGAAGACCTCGTGAGCAAAACGCTGGACGAGGCTATACAGTTTATCGCGACAGAACAACACGACATCGTTGGCACACCCGACATGTGTATCGAACAAATACACACCTTTGAGACTGCCGGTGTGCAAGAATTGATGTTGCAATGGTTCGACCTGGACGATATTGATGGGCTGCGGGCATTCGCCGAGAGCGTGCTACCCGCGTTGTAGAAAAACAGATAGGAGAGAAAAATAGATGCAATTCACATTTTCTCCCTTGAACGAAACCGATGCCCGGACGGTGATTACGTGGCGATACGAGGCTCCATACGATGTGTACAACACAGGCAATGATGATGAAGGGGCGTCGGACTTCTCAGAACTCCTCGATAGGAGGAGTCCTTATTATGCTGTACGCGACGAGCAAGGCGACCTGGTCGGCTATTTCTGCTATGGAACCGCCGGCCAACCGTGGGAGGTCAACGAACCGTCGCTCTATGTTGACAACAGGGTCATCGTGATTGGACTGGCACTGCGCCCCGATCTGACGGGTAAGGGATTGGGTCTGAGCTTCATCAATGCTGGACTGGCCTTCGCCCGCGAACAGTTCGCGCCAACGATGTTCCGTCTCTACGTCATGACTTTTAACCAACGTGCCATTCGCGTCTATGAGCGAGCAGGTTTTCACAACGTGGGCAAAATAACAGTACACAATATGCAAGGACCAGTGGAGTTTATAGAGATGGAAACTGACGCACAGTCTACTAATACATAACAATGCCAGCCGAGACGTTCAGATCCTCGCCTGTAATGGATGCTGCCTTATCGGAGGCCAGAAAAACGGCAGCTTCCGCGATATTTTGCGGGGGAACCATGCGTCCAAGTGGAGAGTTCGCTGTGAAATTGCGCCGGGACTGCTCTTCGCTGATACCCTCTGCCTCGGCCTGTAAGCGAATCACGCGCTCGACCCTTTCGCCTTCAACAGGGCCGGGGGAGATAACGTTGACCCGTATGCCATGGGGGCCAGTTTCCCATGCCAGTGTACGAGCCAGACCAACAAGTGCCAGTTTACCGGCGGCATAAGGCGAACGTCCGTAAAGAGGGCGTTTGCCGGTCATAGAGCTTATAAAAATGACGCTGCCAGTACGCCGCTCTATCATCGAGGGCAAAAATGCCCGGCAGCAGAGGAAGCCGCCAGTGACATTGACCGCGAATGTCTCTTCCCATTCCGCGAGCGAGATTTCCCACAATGGCGCTGTCGGGCCAGTAATGCCGCTATTATTAATCAGGATATCCACGCGCCCAAAGTGTGCCAGCGCCTGTTCCGCGAGGTTGCGCACGCTCTCTTCGGAAGTAATATCAGTAGGAATAGCCAGCGCCTTGCGCCCCAGCGCCTCTATCTCGCGCCGAGTCTCCTGCAATGCATCAAATGAGCGGGCGGCCAATACAATATCCGCACCCTCCCGCGCACAGGCAAGGGCGATCACGCGGCCTATACCCCGCGCTCCACCAGTTATTACGGCTACTTTGTTTGTGAGGATCATAGGGTTTCACTTTCGGGTTGCAATGGGGCTGAGAGGACTCGAACCTCCGGCCTAATATTTAGGAAACATTTGCTCTATCCACTGAGCTACAGCCCCGGCAACTTTATGATATCACAATCGTCAACATATGGTTCTTATGCGGTCCCGCTAATGAGACAAACAGTACCAGGCAATATGCGAGAAATCAGGGCAGTCTGCGTCTATCTATTTAGAAGCTAGATGCCATCTGTGTGAGTAGAACAAACAGGCATACGAGTGCTCGTGTCGCAGGAAGGGTTTCGGCAGCAGGACTCTCCACAGGGAGACAGAAACGAAGCGATGCTCGTGCTTCAGAAGGATCATTTTATGAAAACTATATTCACTCGTAATAACAGAGGAAAAGCCACCCTCTACATCTTTTTCGCTGTCGCTGCTCTCTCATTTGTGGCGCTCTTTTTCTACTCAAGTTGGCTCCCCCAGAGCATTTTCTTCCTTGTCTTCATCCTTGCTCTCATAGGAATGATGTTCTTTGGCAGCTTGATTATACAGATGAGGAGCAGCCCTCCGTGGTAAACACCGGTGGATGGGATTCATCCCTGAGCAGGTCAATCCTTCTCCACCACCGCGACCCGTGTCTGCTCCATCCCATCCAACACGCCCACCTTGACATCTTTCACTGCAAAACCCATTCCGACAAGGCAGGTATCTATTGTTATCGCCGGTTCCGTTTGCCGTCTGCCGCGATATTCGGCAATGAGCAAACGTCCGTGTGGGTTGAGATAACGTGCAAGTAGGAGGGAGACGAATTGCTGATGGAGTTCCGGTGGCACATAGACCAGTTCAGTGCGCACGTAGTCGAAGGTTTGGGGCGGAATCCAGGTCCAGGCATTGCTAACATAGAGGTGGTGCGCGAAATGTGGAAGGCGGGCTTTCGCCAGTTCGATCAGTTTTTCGGAGAGGTCGAGGCCATAGGGATCAATGACGAGGCCGCGCTCACTGACCCATAGCAAAAGGCACTCCAACAGATAGCCATTAGCACAACCGATATCGAGGAATGAGCCGGAGCGGACGATGCAATCGGCGATGGGACGGCGCAATGTCTCCCAATCTTTGGCTGTACGATGGCTATGCAAACCGACTCCTGATTGTTGCCAGGGGTATTGCCCGCTCAGGTAGGCCGTTTCGAGCAGCGTTTTGTTGGCGTCAAACCACTGTGCAAGTTCTTCCTGATTCATGTTTGCCCTACTTACTGTCTACATTTTTGTATTCGGACTCTCCAACTGTTGTTCCATCTGTTCCTCGGATTGGGGACCTGAAGAGCTTTGCGGCAACATACCGGTGGAACCTCTTGCTCGTCCGATCTTATCAAAGATACCTTCGGGAATGGACATCGCGTATTCTTTGCCGCCGCGCATCAGTTCGTAAGCCAACGCTCCCAGTATAGCACCCAGCAACGGGCCTATCCAGTAAACCCAGACGATGCTAAGAGCGGAACCGCCCGCCAGTAAGGCCGGAGCCAGACTGCGAGCAGGGTTCATACTACCACCTGTCAACAGAGCCGCGAATAGGCCACCGAGAGTAATTGTCGCGCCAACAGCAAGGCCGGTCGTGGCACGGGTAATGCGCCGGTCGGTCGCCGAGGACATAAATACTAGCATAAGGAAAAAGGTAATGATGGCCTCGATAGCAACCGCCGGAACAGGCGCGATTGTCGGGATAGTGGCCCCAAATTGGGCTTGCCTTGCCAGTTGTGGAATCAATAATAAATGCATGCCGCTTGCCGCCACTGCACCCAGTATTTGCGCCACACAGTAGGGCAACACGTAGCGCCAGGGAAAACGACGCGCCACCGCCAGTCCCAGTGTGATAGCGGGATTGAACGGCGCGGCTGAAATATGGCTCACGGCAAAGCCCATTGCGAAGATTGTCAGGCCAAAGGTCAGGTAGATAAAGAGCAAATCGGTAGTACTCGTCTGGTTCCCAACCACGATTTTGGCACCACAGCCAAAAAAGACGTAGGCAAAGGTTCCCAGAAATTCCGCTAAATAACGCCGTAGCATGACAGGAGTGAACATAGTTGCTCCATTGCTGATTTGATACTGGCTACTTCAAAGTAAAACCCTCTCTACTATATACACGCATGATAGCGCACATCAGTGTTAGAATAGCAATAATCATAGCAATAATCAGGCAGATGGGTGCTAGCCAGCCACGCGGCGTTGCCGCGTGGCTGGCTAGCACCCATCTGCCTGATTATTGCTATGATTATTTCTTCCATTCCCTGAGCAATTGTTCTTCCTGCTCAGGAGCCAGCCCTGAACGCAACTCTTTGCCTGTGGGGCTCGCGTTCTTCCATATCAGTGTATCGCGAATAGTATCCGCGAGGGGACGGAACGTGAGACCTGCGCTGAAGGCTTTCTGGCAATTGACCGATCGCATGCTGGCGTATTCTTCGGGTACCCAGGGTTGGAAATTTGCCACTTCTCTTTCCATCAGGTCGGCG
>DATGJV010000113.1:0-2474 GCA_035295005.1 Ktedonobacteraceae bacterium
CAAACAACTCAGCACTGGAGCTATAACATGGGTAAACACGTTAAAGCTCTTCTTGTCAAAGCGCGATGCAAAAACAGGCGAGGAGATGTTGACCATGATGTAGACAATCACGAAAGCGATGGTGCCTGTGACGGCCAGCCAGGTGTAAGGCAGGATACCATCAACCTGCGCATAGCCATTGCCTCCAAAGCCCAGGCCATAATGGGAAGTGCCGCTTGAGTCTACACTCACAGTTACCAGAGCAAAGAGCAGGGTTAGCACCACACTGAAGAGTGACTGCGTAATAATGGCAACGTGCGGGCTGCGATAACGCGGATGCGTCTTGCCAAAGACCTTGTTCAGGATACCTTCACGTCCCATCGCATACAGGTAGCGCACCATACCGTTGTGGAAGGCGAGACCACAGGCCAACGCGCTAGTGCTGATAGCGATAATCATAAGGGCTTGCAAGAAGCCACCTACGTAAACGCTCGCCAGGGGGTAGTATGGGGTAGGATTGCCCACGAGATTGCCAAACTGGCTCACGGCGTTTGACGCGCCATAGCCGATAACGGCGGAATAAGAGGTCCAGGTATACAGGAAGATCAGGAAGGCTACTACCGCGAAAACCGCGACAGGAACCGCGCGACGCGGGTTGCGTGCCTCTTCACCGTAGACCGCGCCGGCTTCAAACCCGACCCACGACCATACACCCAGAGCCATGGCTACGCCAATACCGAGCAAGCCACCAGGAGCAGCCGTAGCTTTACTGGCCGGGGCCAGCGTCGTTGAAATGAAATGGCTCGTGCCAGGAGCGAGGCTGGACCCTGCGGTAGTGAATGTATGACCGAAATCATGCCCGGATGCGCCACCATGAATGGTGATAGCCAGGTCAAGCACGACCAACACACCAACCTCAAGGATGAGGAATGGAGCCATAGCGAAGACCGACCACTTCACATCGAAGTAGGAGAGCGAGAAAATGAGCAGAGCGCCAACCAAAGCCCAGGTCACCCAGCCGCCAGGGGTGTTGAAATGCGCGTAGCTGGCGAATGAGCTGTTGGTATAGGAACCAAATGCGCCGAGCAGCGAAGCCTCGAAGAGCGCATATCCGCCCATCATCAGCCAGCCTGCCTGGAATGCTGTGCGCCTGCCCAGGCTGTGCCGCACCCAGGTGTAGAAACCGCCGGCCGATGTCAGACGGCGCGACAAATACACAATCGAAACGCCCAGCAAGAGCAGTCCGATGCCAGAAATTAAGAAGACGAGTGGCGTAGATGCGCCTGCCTGAGATGCCATTGACGGCACATTAAATAGCATAGCAGAAATGGGCGCGGAACCAGCCAGACAGAAGTAGAGAACGCCAGGAAGACCGATGGCATTTTTATGGAGCTTATCGACATTCGCCTTGTCTACATCGATATCTCCCTGTGTTGCACCAGACTCCCCGGTTTGGATGATATCATCCTGTGTCGCCATTTTTCACCTCCGAGAATGAGACCGTTAGAACAAAGATCGCAACTATTGCGTAAGGTGAATACCAGGCACTCTACCATTACGCACGGACACACAAAAACTGATTGCACACAATGGATGAGAACGAGGACATGAAGCTACTCAACAGTAACATTCCAATAGACGAATGTCAATATAGGAATGTCACGAAATTAATGACGCCTTTCTAGTTAATCTGCCTATTTCATCAGGTAGCCAGGATGATAACCAGGACGACCGCAAGGGTCGCCCCTACCCTATACGATATAACAGTTGCCAGGATAGTATATAAGACAACCACCGCCGGAGTGAACCAGGGCGACCGCAAGGGTCGCCCCTACCCTATACGATACGCTAAATGGTTACAGACGCACGTAACATGGGAGGGGCGAAGCGGCCTTTTGTGGCAGATCAATGGATTTTAGCTTTTTTCGGCCTCTTTCAGATTTTGCCAGGCCGCTTCGCTGCTGGCTAGCATACTACCAACGGCGGCGACAATCAGACAGACAAGCGTCAAGCCCCCAATGATATACCACCACTGGGTGTTTGAAATGAGAGCTGGAATCCAGGAGAAGAAGAGTGTTCCCACAATCGCTGTGATAGACGAGATCACACCCAGCGTCACGGCAATCCAGATGACCGGCATGGGAAAGATGCGCTGTAATCTGAAAGATTGGGGATCACGCCGGTAGAAGCGCAGCAGGTTGACGAAAAGGAACATGGTCGAGATGGCCCAGACCAGGGTCGTCGCTGCCAGCGTGATGTTATAAATCTGGGTTGACAGGTTGGCAGGCGTATTTAAATGGGTGACATAGGGGAACACGAAGAACATGACCGCCGTGATGACGATAGCAATCATGGACTGGAAATTGATGGCAGCAGACGGTACGCGATTTTTATTCAGCCGTCCAATGCGCATAGGCAAACGCTGATCGATGCCGGCCACCAGCAGCATACGCGCAAAGGCGAGACTATAGGCGGAGGTAGAGAATACAAAGAAC
>DATGJV010000114.1:0-12133 GCA_035295005.1 Ktedonobacteraceae bacterium
GGTCATAAATCGCTCAAAGCGACTGGCATAACAGACGAAATCATTCACTTCGGGTAGCTCACCGGCAAAGTGGGGGCCGGTAATCACGATGAGCTTCGTTTCCGGGTAGGCTGCCAGGATGCGCTCTTTGCTCGCCAGCAAATTTGCCAGGATCACTCGCGACTCGTCCCAGCCGCCTCCGCCGAGCGTCAAGACGATAATTTTGTTAGCAGGTGTCAGGCCCAGCTTCTGGCGTAAATTGTTGCCCGAAATCTGTTTTTTGTGGCGTACAATGGGACCGGCGTACAATGTTTTCCCGCTATATCCTGCAATCAATTCCTGATCGGCCAGCTCAACTTCTTCCCGAGGTTGTAAAATAATCAGCTGTTCGACTTCGTTCACCTGCGCCAGCGAATCGCGGAATTGCATACGCAACAGTTCTCCCACGTTGCCCATTAAGACTTGCTTGAGTCCTGCATCTCGCACGGGACGATGAATTTGCTCGCGTAAAAGCGTTTCATGGATTGCCAGGTCGGGCTGAAATACCTCTATGACTTTGCGTACAATCTCGCTGCACTGCTCTTGTTCGGTCGGTTGACCGGGGATAGCGATCCAGGGATAGCCGGTTGGCTCGATAAAGTCCTCTCCACCTTCGATCAGAAAGAGCGTCTGCAGCGTGGGCATATCGTTTTTGAGCCATTGTGCAACGGAGATTGCCCGGTTCATATGTCCTAAACCAACATGGTTGATAGCATGGATAAGAATACGTTTCGCATGGGGTCTTCTGGGCAGAGACCATAGTCCATGTTCCATTATGTTTATACCTTTCCCGTAACAACCCGAGTTTGTTTTTTGCCGGGTTTGAACTTCTTTGCGAATTTATCAAGGACAATTTTATCTTCAGGACTTATCTTGAAACGAGCGAGTAACCAGATGTATAACAACACAAAGACTGGTACCAGGAGCAGTTGGGGGTATAGTTGCGCTTTATAGACCTTAACAGTGAAGTTTAAATAACTCATCGCGTAAACAGGTATGCCTACGATTGCCGCCGCCAGTATACTCGCCCCGATTGGCTTGAACACATCCCAACGGTAGGGCTGCATTTTGAGCAGGATGCGTACCTGGAGTACGCGCATGGAATTAACGACGATAATAGCGAGAGCGGTTGCAGTTGCGATACCCATTGCGCCATACCGGGGCGTCAGGATGAGACCAAATACGATATTGGCGATGATGGCGGCAAGCGAGTTCAAGAACGAAAGCTTGACTCTTCCAGTCATCAGCAACATGTAGCCGACAGAGCCGGTGCTTGCACTCACTATGCCACCTGCGGCAAAGACCATCACGAGCGGCCAGGCGGATATAAATGCATCGCCAGATAGCGAAAGAAAGGGAACAGCAAAAAGTACAGTGACCCAGAAAATAGGCAGACTGAATGTAACTGCCCACTTGGTCACAATTTTAAACATAGCGGCCAGTTTATCGTGTTCTCCCCGGCTATGCAGTTCCGCAATCGTGGGGGCAAACATCGTATTCAGTGCGTTTAATGGCATACCGATGAGGGCTGTTACCTTAATGGCGGCTCCATATTGTCCAAGCGCGATGACGGAAACCGCGAAGTAACCTAACAGCAGGGTATCTATTGAGTCAAGTACAACACCCACGATAGTTGTCAAGAAGTTAGGGCCAGCGAAGCCAAACCACTCGCGGGCCGCGTACTCCTCTGATTTTTCCTTTGTCGCTTTGACCTTAGAAAAGCGTTGGAAAAAGAAAAACAGGTTGCCTACAGCAGCCAATAAAGTTCCTATTACCGTGATAACGAGGATTGCGTACAGCGTGCGGAAAAAGATGACGGTGATTACTACCAGCATGAATCCAATAAAAGGAAGGAGGATTTTTCCCAGAATGGCACGTTTTTTGAAATCCTTAAAGCCCTGCAAACCGCCTGCCCAGATCGTTGTCAGGATCATGAGTGGGATGGTGGAGCCCAGTACCTGTAAAAACGGGACGATCTGCGGCTTGTTCTCAAAAGCAGCAATAGAAGGGGCGAAGGAGATAACAAGAATTGCTCCTATGAGTCCAGCGAGGCCCGCCAGGGCGGAACAAAAGATAGTCAAACCGCGCAGCAAATTTGGCTGTTTTTTCCCGCGATAAATCGCGATATAGCGTATCATCGCGTCATCAAGCCCAAGCGTGAGAACAGTGCCAATCAACGTTACTACGGCTGTGCTGAGCGTATATAATCCGTAATATTCAATACCTAAACCGCGCTGGTAGAGAATATTATTCGCATATTTGAGAAAATAGCCGAAAATATTGCTTATGCCGACGAAGCCAGCATTACTCGCGGCACCTGAAATCTCCGATTGCATGGCTGGCGTGGGTTTATCCTGTTGTTTCGCAATATCTTTCAACACCACCATCGGAATGGTATCGAATCTGGACTCAGACCGTTCAGCAATATCGAAATACGTCTGTTCAGGCGACCATTGAACCGCTCCCCGGTTGGTTCCGCTCTGAGCGATTTTCAACTCCAGGACCGACGGGGGCGTATGCGGGGTATCGAGGGTGCGAGAACGCCTTTCATCTCCAGTGGTGACACGGGCTATTTCGGGTTTTGATTGAACATCAACCTGCTGAACCGCTTGCATCCGTACCGTTGATTGAGCATCAACCTGCTGAATTGCTTGCATCCGTACCGTTGATTGTTTTTCGATGGCATCGGAAACCGGCACCAGTTTCAGGCGATGCGAACGGCCAAAGGTAGGAGGCCGTGGTGGCTCGGTGCGCTGGTTACTCATTCAGTAGACCACCTTGTAAAAAGGAAATGAAAGTGTTTCAATTTTTCCCTCGACAATACTTATATACTTTACACCCATAGCTAGCCATTTAACCGTACCACAAAGGTTCCCTATTTCAGGCCAGCCCAGCAATGATATAGCAATAATTAGCTATCCCTCCGTTAAGTAGGGGCCGATTTATCGTGCCCACCGCCGATTTATCGGCAAAGGTGACACAGGCCGATAAATCGGCGGTGGGCACGATAAATCGGCCCCTACGGTTATGTATCGGCATTAAAAACATTCGCATAACCTGTTTGCACTAATAATCCGTTGCTGTTCAATTCTTGATTTCCGTTGATTAGCTTGCGCAAATTACCGGACTGGAAGTAGGCCAGACCAACGTCATTTTGCGCTGCGAATGAGATGATGCGTTGATTATACGAAGGATCATCGTAGCAACCACCCCATTCATTAATGATGACACCCTGCCCATAACTGTGAGCGACGTTAACCAAATCCTGGAAATTTGAACTTGATGGAGACCAGTCGGACGTGCCGGGTTCGCTGCAACTGGCATTCGTTGCTGGCGAAGTACCCTGAAAACCATCATAAATGTGTGCGTCTATGACGAGATTAGCCTCCTTATGCAATGGATATTTGCCGCTTATGAGACCTTTCCAACCATTGGCAAACACTACTATTAGAGACCTGGGATTTTGCGACCGGATGATATTGATCAACGTATCGGTGTCGCGATACAGGTTAGAATAGCCTGTTGGCTCGTTCAACACGTTGTAAATGACAGCCGGGTCATTGGCATATATTTTTGCCAGATCGGTCCATGCCTGCTCGCCAGGAGCAATGTTCTGCTCAAGTTCCAGCGCCGTTGTTGCATTCGGATTTTTCTGGTAATCTTGTTCGCCCTGGTTTTCTGATGGGCAAAACGTGATTGTCCCGCCGCAGGGTGGTTCGGTAAAGTGCGGACCTTCATCCAACTCAACATAATTCCCACTTTGCTCTTGCCATTTCACATACTGCTGGAGCCACTGGCGATATCCCATATTCTCCTTTGGCACAAATACATTCGTGTCCCACCAGTAGGAGTTAAAGTTTACTCGCACCAGGTTCATCTGAAATGTCTGCTTGTACCATGCAATGCCATTTGGATGGGGGGCCTCGGCATCTGCGAGAAATAATCCTCCCATGTTTATTCCTATCAGAGGGACAATACACCCATTTGCATCAACCACCCGCCCTTCAGGTGAAACGTGGAGCCAGGAAAAACTATATGTTCCATCGCTCTTCTTTTGCACTCCACATCCCGATGCTTTATGTGTTGTTGACGGCGTTAAGTGCATTTTTGCGGTACGGGTGGCCGCCAGCTGTACCGCACGGGTCTTGCTGTCATTTCCGCTGATTTGCGGATACAAAAAATACACGCCCACAACGGTTAGTACCACAACTAGAGCAAGCGCCACAGTCAAGGTAATTAGTATTCGACGACGCACAATCTCGCACTCCTTATGCTTCACGTATTTTGTGTGGCGAGTTTCCGCAATTTTCTTCTCACTACACTATTACTTTCGGCATTCGTGTGTTGAGATAAAGGGCGTTCGAAAGCCTCATTGATGATTTTACCTTCCAGTTCATCGGGCAACGGTATATTCATAAAAGATAAGATGGTTGGAACGACATCATAGACATGGGTAGGAGCAATTGTCTCTCCCTGTTTTACACCTGCGCCATAGAGATAGAGGACGCCATCAGGATGGTGAATACCCATTGAGCCTCCCACGCTTTCCCAGAGCGACGTATAGCCCAGTTTGTTGATGATCGTGATATCTTCTCCCGCGAGAACAATCAGATGCCGCTCTCTGGGTGCGAATTCGCCCGTACCCAGGGTATCCTCACGGTGTATTTCCAGGGCCAGCGGCTGCCCGGTCGCGGGGTTGCGAATCTCCCGTATCGCTGCTACCATCTCCTCGATCTGCTCCTCTGTCATTGAATCATCCAGGAACACATTTGCGTAGCCAGCAATTGCGCCGGAATAGCCTGGAATCCACGCTTTTGTGTTGGCCCAATCGAGGTCAGGCAATCTCACAGGTTGTGCTTCCTGTTTCGTCTCCATCAGCCCTTTGGAGCGGAACTGGCGGCGTATGGCATGGGCGATACCCTGCAATTTTAGACCCCATACGATCTTCCGCACCGTTTTCTTAACTCTGTACACCCTTTCGGCACGCTGACGCGCCGAAGTGTTGCGCATGCGCTGCAAACCCTGCCTGTGGAGATATTCCTGCAAATAAAAACGGTGATGGATACCACGGAAGCCATGATCGGAAACAAGCATCAGTAAATCATCTTTTTCCAATGCATCAAGCGCCAGACCCAGAGCCTCATCAAGCTTCTGATAGTACTCTACTGCTAAAGGATGAAAAGCCATAATCTCATCCCAGCGCAGATGCTGAATACGGTCCGCGCCCACATAGGTGATGAAGAGAAAATCCCACGGTTTGGTCAGCATCAGGCGGAACATCTGTGTGCGGGTACGGGTAACGTCGAGCGTCTCAACGAAGACATCACCTTTTTCCGCCGCTGAGATGGAAGGGTCTATGTCAATTTTATAATCTGGGATGGCTGCGAGCAATTCATCTTTGAAGTCGGCGGGATAGGTCACGCCAGACTTCATATCAGGAGCCATATAGCCACTCAGCATAATGCCATTGACCGGCTCCGGCGGATAGGTGAGCGGCACGTTCGCGACCAAAACACGTTTGCCCCAGTCGCTCAGGATATTCCAGATGGCTTTGCCGCCCTTACGATGAGTGACGATCTGCCCCTGCAGGTTATTCTCTGTCTTCTCATATTCCCAGAAGTCGTAAACGCCGTGTTTTGCGGGAGATAGACCGGTAGCGATTGACATCCACGCGGGCGGCGTCATTGGCAAAACAAGCGATTTTAACACTCCCTGCGTACCACCATCGCGCAATCGCTGAAAATTGGGCAAAAGACCACGCTCCATATATGGATTCACGATATCAAAGGTTAAACCATCAACCCCAAACAGCAGTACACGCATAACAAATGTTGCCTTTCAATACATATTGATGCATATTTAGATGTAACCCAGGTCGCGCAACCGATCAACAATTACGCCCTCTTCTTCGTTTGATAGCAGAGCTTCATCGCCCTCTATATAGCGGATAGGAGTCTGCTTGCGATACGACTCGGTGAACAGGGTCGAAATGATTGTTCCATCAATGTCCTCTGGCACAGGCTGATTGAGCAAATAGAGCAGGGAGGGCATGACATCTATCAACATTCCCGTGCCTCTGGCACCGGCGGCAATATTTGGCCCACTGGCGATGAGGCGAGCGTAAGGCGCATATTCAGTGGCATCGCGCTTGCCCTCAATGACACTTTTCCCATCGAAATCGAGCCGGATGGCATTCGCGGAGAGTGCATATCCTGGACGAAAGATAACGGCAAGGTCTGGTGCTTTAAAAACATAGTCACCGGCGAAAATATCTTCCCGGCTCAATACTTGCTGCACAACTGGTTCATTACTCACCGGGTCAAGCCAATTAGTGGACAATTCTTGTATGACAGCCTCACAAACTTCCTGATACTCATCGGTACCAACGGCACCCTGTGACTCACGCCCGCTCAAGTTGACCCATACCTGTCCTGCTCCTACGCCAAATGCCAGCGTTTGAGGCCAGACAATCGTATCGCGGCTGCGTGGCTCTCCCACGTCCAACAGGCCGATATCGGCGAGAAAGTCATTGATATTGACATAGGCACGTGGCTCCTCGCTTGCTACATCTGTCAAGAGCAAAAAGTGCGCCTCTGGCCCGGCGATTTCCAGGCATTGCCGGACAATATCATCAATTTGTTGTACGCTGGCATGCTCCATCGCGAGCAGATGGAGGATCGTGCAATCAAAATGCTTGTTCGCCAGTTGACTGAATGATTCTCCTGCTTTCACTTCTAGAAAGGTAGTGGCTAGCCTTCTAGACCGCAGTATATCGGGTAACAGGCGGCCAGCCGCCCCATATGGGGCGGAAGTATCTTCATTTACCTGATAATTTTCCGGGTACACACTATCGAAATGCCCCAACTTTCCCGGTTTCATACCGGTCAACGTCTGGTAATAGCATCCGCTTTTTTCAACCAGTGGCGCGGGAGTCAGTTGCAGGTCGGTACCAGACGCAACTATGCCGGATACAGCAGGGACTTGTGAGAGTAGCGTGGGATGCACTCCTCCAAGCCATAAAACAAACACGGGATTTTTCATCTTGGCTTACCAACCTTTCAAAAGCTCAATTAATTACCACAGTTACTTGAATAGACGCCTGTTCTCCGTCAGCAAGTATTTCGCTGGCGGTTACTGAATATACCCCTTTTGCAACATTTGAAGCGACACCCCAGTACAACGTTGCCAGTCCCTTCCCATTTGCTCGCCCTGATATTGTCTTGCTTGTCTTGCCGGCACCAAAGGCATACGTTACCGCGACATTTTCCGAAGGTCCCGTTTGCAACCCCAGTTTTAATACTCCGCCGGGATGGACAGTTAATTTACTGTCGCTACTAACGACACCCAGTGGAGGGAATACCACGGTGACATTGATCTGTGCCGTTGCTTTTGCACCGTTAGCAAGGTTCGCGGAGATAGTCAGGGGCCATGTCCCCGTGCGAGCGTTTGTGGCGACAAACCAGCGCCAGCTTGCCGTTCCACCCGAATTCGCCGTAGCGGGCGCGGCCCCCGGAATCTGGCTCGGTTTGGTATGCCCATAAGCTACTTCGAGGCTACAGACTGCGAAGGGACTGGTTGTAATTGCGAGGGACATCGTGCCGCCTGGATAGGCCGTGAGGCTCGATTGCGCATCTACTACCTGGATAGGCGCTACTTTCCCTCGCGCTGAGGCCGTTGATCTGCCTATGTCAAATGTTGGGGTACCTGTCACAAGTGGGTGGTCAACCGGCGCTGAAGCACAACTGGCGAGAAGCACCGAGCATATGACCACGCACATGCTCACTGGTATCGCCAACGCGCTCAAGTATTTCGTATTTCGCCATTGCTTGAGTCCCATCTGTACTCCATAAAAGTTCACCATCAAGAATACCTCAGTATCTCAACTTTCAAAAAGTATCAGGATCATTCCTGCATGCATGTCCTATCTACCCTATCGGATAATCAGCCTTGATATACAGCACTACACCCGCTACACTCACTACACTCACTACTCCCACTACACCTGATTATTTGCCACTCACTATACCGTGCGCGGCTGAAAATATACATAGAAAAATGGTGATGAATTGGTTAAGATTTTCTCCATAGTGTTATGAAACAGCAACGGATATCATTTCATATTACCCGTTGCTGTTTCACGTTGCACCGCTTTACCGTGCGATTTGGTGTTAAGAATCACCCTTTCATTGTGTTACGGGACACATGCAGGGCATGTCGGGACCCGACATTACCAATCCCCATCTTTGTAAAATTCATGCGCTACATCCTCGACCTGTTCTCGTAACCAGCTTATTTCGGCTTCGGTAAATTTCTTTTTCCATGTACTGATAGCGGCCTTGCTATCCCTCTTATCTATGATGGCCGTGTTAACAATAGCAGTATTTTTTCCCTGTGTTTCTCCTGGATTCGATGAATCAGAATAATCACGAATCACCGCTTGCTCGTGTGCTGAGAAATCCAGCGCAAGGCGTTTGTAGAGATATTCAAAATGATGCAGTGGCTCCATTGAAGCATCTTCGTGGCGGAGGAATATCCAGTCACTATGCAGACGCTTATATTGTGAGACGCGATAATACATAATGTTCCATAAGAGCGCGGCCTGCTCGAAGATATCATGTTCGTGTGCCGCGAAATCAGCGATTTTGCTGGCAAAAGGGGCTAAATGTTCTTCCATCAGCCGGGGCTGTTGCAGAAAATGCGTGAAATCATGTTTCCAGTTGAGTCTTTTAATGCTGCTCGCAAAGGCCGCGGGGTGCCGTATCAGGACAATCACGTCCATCGCGAACGTTTGCGCCAACCACTCAGCCGAGAATAACGCGAGAGGGTCTTTCATCAAAGGACTCTTGTGCGTGAAACGGCTATACGTAGCAGTCGAAGCATCCCTCAGCATCCTTAACACATCTCGTGATGAGCGCAATGCCGCACATTCCGCCTTCAGATCATAGTGACAGGCCAATGTCTGTTGTAAGTCACTGTAATACTGGTGCGCATTTTGCTCTGAGAGATACATAAACCAGTAGGGCATGCGCGTGCGGCTTATGCCGGGGCGTGGAGGATAATCCACATTGAACGGCTCTTGAATGTAATACACATGAGGAGAAGCCGCGATCATTTTCCCCACCCATGTTGTTCCTGATCGGTGCGCTCCTGTCACCAGGATTGGTTTGCTTTCCTTCATGCGATTTATCTTCGGAGACGCCGTAGGAATGATAGTCGCCGCCATAAAAACCTCCACTAGCTGTTCTGTGAATTTGAGTACGAACGTACCATACGCCGTTCCGTAAATCAAGCAATGTGTACTTTCGGGTGGAAGCACATATCCGCTCATTAGGATGAGCCTCTATACTGAAAGTGAAGATAGATAGGACTATATGGTGAGAATGGAGGGCATTGCTTGAAAGAATCCTTCCGGCTGGCTACAATAGTCCAGGCATGTCAATCACATCCAGTACAAATAGTGGGCCAAATGAGCATTCGTACTGGTGTTGTGGTAGAGGAAACGCCGCAAATATTCGTGCAACTCAAGAGAGGACTCTTCATGAAGCTAAGTAGTACACGTAAGTTCAATAGTACAAGTCAGCAAGTCTTTGAAGCTATTCTTAATCCCACGATACTCCAGTCCTGTATTCCTGGCTGTAACCATGTTGAGTACATTGGCACTGATCGTGTCGTGATTAATATCACCACACCTCTGCCGGGTTTGAAAGGACCTTATGGTGCCGTTCTGCAGATCACCGAGGTCGAAGCACCCCATACGCTCGCGCTTTCCCTGCAACGCAAAGGAGTTGGTGGCGTGATCAATGCGATGGGGAAGCTTCATCTTAATGATGAGGCTGATGGCACATTGCTCTCTTACGAGGCAAACGCGACCCTCGAAGGGCCCGTTGCGATTGCGAATAATCCATTGGGCCAGGGCATTGTTAAGAATTCCCTGAACACCTTCTTCAAAAATCTTGAGAAGGCCATAAAAAACCGGGACGAAGCAGTTGTCTGATCGTACACAAGTACCACCTGTGCGACATATGTCATACGTTTCGCCTTCGTTATTGTATGTGGAGGCGAAACGTGATCCCTTGCTTGCTCGTGTATCGTTATTATAATAAATGTCACTAATGAAAGGGATATAACATATGAACAACTACTATACTCCTGCTCCCCGGCGTAACATAACGCCTTTTGTCATTCTAGGGGTTTTGTTTGTCGTCGTTATTGTCGGCGTCGTACTTTTGACGTTTCTCTACCTGCATTCTTCCTCTCAATCTCAACAGCCAGCAGTATCCCAACCGAAGCCTCAAATCTATATCGGGGCGAATGTAAAGGGACTCGATCCTCCAGGTCTCCCAGGTCTCACCAGTTTTGAAGCGCAGGCCAATAAAAATATTGCCATTGTGATGTGGTTTCAGGCGTGGGATGCCTCTTCCGGCAAACAAAATTTTGATCCGACACTGATGTCTGCTGTACGCGATCACGGCAGCATCCCTATGGTGACCTGGGAACCGTGGAATCCTGGGACGGGTCCTAATCAGCCAAATTATAGCTTAAAAAATATTACACAGGGACACTTCGATAGCTATATTACCGGGTTCGCCCAGGCTGCGAAAGCATGGGGGCATCCGTTTTTCCTGCGTTTCGCGCATGAAATGAATGGAAACTGGTATCCGTGGGGTATAGCGAATGGCAATAAGCCACAAGACTATGTGAAGGCATGGCGACACGTTCATGATATATTCACGCAAGTTGGCGCGACCAATGTCACATGGGTATGGGCTGTCAGTGCTGGTGGCAATATAGATACCTATCCATCTCTTTACCCAGGAGACAGCTATGTTGATTGGATTGCTATGGATGGCTACAATCATGGGGGGAAAAAATGGCAAACTTTCTCCAAAGTGTTTGGAAAAACCTACCAGAAGTTACTCACGATTGCCAGTAAACCTGTGATGATTGCGGAAACCGCTACATCGTCAAAAGGTGGCAGCGAGCCGGGTTGGATTACTGATGCGTTTACAACTGAGCTGCCGAACAATTTCACCCAGGTGAAAGCAGTGATCTGGTTTGATGAAAATAAAGAGCAGAATTGGACAATTAACTCAACCGCTACGACGCAGCAAGCTTTCGCTACCGCTGTACACGCTCCAATATATGCATCAAATCAATATGGGAATCTGAATACATCACCCATACCCCCTCCGCAAAACGTACCATAACCCTGTAGGGGCCGATTGATCGCGCCCATCGCCGATTCATCGGCCAGTCATGCACGCTTGCCGATGAATCGGCGATGGGCGCGATCAATCGGCCCCTACAGAGATTAGAAGAAAGGGCGCAGGACCTTCATTTATGGAAACAATTCGTATCGGTTTCGATCTCACAGCAAACTGGAGACGCCAGACCGGAATATTTCGTTATGCCGCCGAGGTGGCAAAAAATCTCCTCTTGCTGGAAGAGACCGAGCCGCGTATTCGCTATGTCTTTTTCTTTGCACGTGAAATACACCCGGATTTTCTCCCCATGAAAGACGCTTTTGACGCGGTAATTGCTCCGACGACCAATGAACTGCTTATCAAGCAATGCTGGTATCCTGCTGTTTTGCCGCGTTTCCACTTAGACGCTATGCATTACCCGACATTTCCACCGCCCTATTTTCACTTTTTTGCGCCCTCTACCGTTATGACCTTGCATGATGCGGGGCCGTGGCGCTATCCGCAGGCGCTCACCTTGCATGGGCGTCTCTACTTTCGCACGCTGCTGGCGCATGGCACACGGGCCTATGATCGTGTCATCACCGTCTCAAAACACGCGAAAGCCGAGGTTGGACACTTTCTGGGCGAACGCTATCTCTCTAAAATCTCTGTTATCCCTGAAGCCGCTCGCCCTGAATTCGCTGTCCCCTGTAGTGACACGTTCAAGCAGCAAGTACGAGAGCGGTTTGACCTGCCCGAACGGTATTTGTTCACCGTTTCCACGGTAGAGCCACGCAAGAACCTTGTCACCTTGCTCGATGCGTATATGCAAGTCAAGCAGCAACTGAGTGATGCATGTCCCCCGTTGATTATCGTGGGGCGCAAAGGATGGAATTGCGACGATATTCTTTCATACATGTCAGAGCTTGAAG
>DATGJV010000115.1:0-4589 GCA_035295005.1 Ktedonobacteraceae bacterium
AGGGCTACTCGTTACATTGCTCATCCGCGTCAAACGTCAAAAGCAGCATCTGCTCTGTTATGGACTCAGCGAGCATTATCGTCATATCTTTGCGCTGACACGCCTGAGCGATGTCATCATTCTGTATGACACCGAGAACGATGCACTGGCAGCAGCTAACGCACTTCGATAGGCGCTCCAGAACTACGTATCGTGCTATAGCATTGAGAGAGGAATATGCTTATGACGGATGCATTATCCGAATCCGAAGACAAAGAGCCACAGGATGCTCTCTCCTGGGCCCAACACATCTCGTTGTTGCAGGTCGCCAGGGTGCCAACGGGGGCCTTGAACCTGAACGTTGAAGGGCGGCAGGTTGTCGGACCACTGCAAGGCTTCGGACAACTGTGGCAAAAAACGTATCGCCTTTGTCTGCCAGACGTCACCATGACGCCAGCCGAAGTTATGCTGATCTGGAAAACCAACTTCGCTCAGTTTCAGATGGCAAAAAATCGCTTCTATCCTGTCGTCGGGTCGGTCGAGCCGGGTCAAATTGTACTCATCAATGCCACTATGAGTGGAATGCCGCTCTCAACGGGCGTTATAGTCCTCTATGCCGACGACGAGTCATTCACCCTGATGACATCTCAGGGACACCCGGAGTCTGGCTGGGTTACATTCAGCACCTCTATGGAAGGTGACAGCATAGTCTGTCTCGTGCAATCCTTTGCTCGCGCAAACGATCCCCTCTATGAGCTGGCATTTCGCTTATTCGCCTCAAGCGTCCAGGAGCGTACATGGACACATGTCCTCAAATCGTTAGCCGCGTATCTACATGTGGACGGACAGGTAGAGGTCTCAAAAATCTGCCTGGACCCGCATCTACAGTGGTCGGAAGCCAGAAACATCTGGCAAAATGCAGCAGCACGCACATTGCTCTACACCCTGAGTACCCCGGTACGCTGGCTTTCCCAGCGTTTTTCAGGCCGTCAAAAATAATCAAAGATAGCCCATCTCCTCCGCAAGAGGCACGGTTCGTTGCATGAGAGAATACGCTCTCTCATACTGTTCAGCGCCCCACGCCTGTAGAGTTGCCTCAAGCAGCGTTTTCAACGTTTCAGGAGGAGGTTGCTGTGTGGGGTCGAGCAATATGCGCACGCAGTCCATTGCTTCGGCGATATGCTCTTGAGCAAGTGCGACGCCAATCAAAGGCCATAAACCCGCCCAATAAAACGAGTTGCTCTGTTGCTGGCGCTGGCGCTCCTCCAGCAGAGTGCGGCCATACATCTCGACCATGCCTCGATCACCGTCACGCCATGCAATCCAGGCCAGGTGTCCTGTGGGCATGCTGTTCTCCCGCATTGCTGGTACCGCCATGAGGGACGCGATCGTGCGCCGAACGTCATCCACCTGTCCACGTTGTCTGTAGATAAACGATAAAAACGTCAGGCAACGTGCGAGCAGCGTAGCATTCCCCACCTGTTCTCCCACACGCAGAGCGGCACACAGATGCTCCTCTGCCTCATCGAGATGACCTGACCACAAGAGGCAAATGCCCAGAGCCAGGTGCGCAAATCCTATCTGGCCCTTGATTCCTGTCTGCTGAATGGCAGCGAGTGCATTACGGGCATATGAGACCGTTTGTTCCGAGATCACGTAGCGATCACGAACGACATCTCGCATGATCACCGCCAGGTAAAATTGGCCGCGTTGCTCTGCCGTGCCTTGTTGCTCCACGACCGGTTGCACCTTCTCGATCACAGCAGTCATTTCGTCTACAGAAGCTCGATGTGGTAACAATCTGCCAATCTGAAGCTCTATCCACTCGTGCAGCCACTCTGTATCCGATTTGACTGTTGCCTGCTCTAAAATGCGTTCAGCTTCTTGATACCCCTGGAGGGCATGGGCATGAGAAATGCCTTCAGGGTTGACAGGGCCATCCTGCCAGGTAATAGCGATCTTTCGTTGTAAGCGTGCCTGCCAGAGCGATTCCTGTACTGGAATATAGGTGAGAGCCTGCTGATAGGCTTGCCGCGCCTCCTGAAGCTGTCCAATCCTCTCGCAAATATCTCCCAGGTTCTCATAGAGGAGAACAGCTTGCTGCCACTGTTGTTCGTGCAATATGTGTTCCTGTGGGTGTAGATTGGCTTCAAAAAGTGTGATGGCGTGCTGAAATGCGGTCACGGCCTCCGCATTGGCGTAGATACGCTGTGCGACTTCACCAACACGCTGATAGTAGGGAATAGCCAGTTCGGGAAGTCCCCCACGTTCATAATGAACAGCAATCTGACCGCTTACTCCGTCCAGATCATCTTGATGGACCTCCACAAGTGCCTCGACTACACGGCGATGCAACGCACGACGGCGCACACTACTTAGTGCTGCATACGCCTCCTCACGGAGCTTATCATGGCTGAAGTCATAGGTCTCGTCGTTTCCCCTACCCTGTTCGCGCACAATGCGCCGTTGCCACAGTTCATCCAGTCCCTCCATGAGCGACTCTTCACCCTCGCCACTTGCACGGGCAAGCACCGCGAAGGAAAAGGCTCGCCCAATAACCGAGGCCAGGTGCGCCAGTTCGCGGGCAGGTGGGGAGAGTTGCGCGAGCCGAGCAGCGAGTACGGTCTGTATAGTTGGTGGGAGCATTGAGGTGGGACGAGTGAGGAGAGGAAGTGGCATCTCCATGCCATCTCTCTCCGCTCTGTGTTGTTCCACAGTCCTCGCCCGCACTATCTCGACCACGAACAGCGGGTTGCCTTCCGTCTCAGCATACAGATCGTTCGCTACAGATGGATCAAGCCGCCTCCCCGCGACGTGTTCTGCCAGGGAGGTCGTCTCGACGGAGGAGAGTGGCCCGAGCGCAATTTCTGTCATCAGGCCCTCTCGCTGCAAAGGTCCGAGGAAAGACACCAGAGGATGCCCAGGCACTATCTCCTCTGAGCGCACCGTCCCAATGAGGAGCAACTGTGCCTGATGTTTGAAGTGCAACAGGTAATGCACCCATTCCAGGGTCTCGGTATCGCACCACTGCATATCGTCAAGGAGCAGCAGCAACGATTGACGAGGGGAGTTATGGCTCGCCCTCCCTTCATCTGGTTCCTGAAGGAATGCATGCGCCAGAGCCTCAAACAGGTAATGGCGCTGCGATTCATCCGTCAGGGGCCTGGGACGAGGAAGGTCCGGTCGTTGCGCGAGCAATTCTGGTACAAGCCGTATCACCTCGGTGAGCCACACATCATCAAGAGTTGACAGGGCCGGTTGTATGGCATCCGCACGGAGCCATGCAATCACCGGTGCATACCCCAGGCGTCCTTCGGCGGCATAACAACGTGTACTCGCGGCTGTCATACCTTGCCGACTGACCCAGGCCACCAACTCCTCCGCCAGTTTCGTTTTGCCAATGCCTGCCTCCCCTGAGAGAACCACCAGGTGGGAAGAGCCATAAGTCGCCCCTCGCCATATAGTTTGAAGGTGCCTCCACTCCCGCTCCCGACCAATCAGTGGCACTGCTGTTCCTCGCGGCATGTTAGAGGACGGCTTCAAAGGCGAGGTGACATCCATCCGCAAAAGCGATTCGTAAACCTGGCGGGTTGCCTCGCTCGGCTCTACTGCCAGTTCGCGCTCCAGGAGAGTGACGCAAGTGTGATAAGCACGCAACGCCGCAACCCGATCTCCTCGCAAGGCATAAAAGCGCATTAACTGACGGTACGTCGCCTCGTGCAACGCGTCGTGGCGAAGCAGTCGTTGGGCGGCCCTGATCGCTGCATCATAGTCACGCTGCTGTTCCAGCAGTACGATCAAACGTTCCGAAACCTGGGTAAACAGATGGTGGAGGCGGTCTCGTTCAGACAATATCCACTCTTCGTAGCAACTGGGCAACAGTTCGCCGCGATACAGGTCTACCGCCCGTTCCAGCGCCTGTCTCATCACAGCCATATCTTGCGTCTGCTGTGCTTGCTCTGCCTGGGCAAGCGCCAGTTCAAAATCCATCACATCCAGCATCCAGGAGGCATCCGGGCGTGATGGTTGCCAGTGAAGGCTCTGCCTGTCAGCGTGAAGAAACAGGTCAGTAGAGGGGAGTGACTGACGCAAGTGATGAAGTGTCTTGCGCAGATTAGCATGTGCCTGGGCATCGCTCAAATCAGGCCACATGAGAAAGGCCAGATGAGAGCGTGCCTGGGGAGCCGCCCGGTGTAGTACAAGGTAGGCGAGCAATGATTGCAGTCGGGGGGTATGGACTGTCGTCACAGGAACACCATCCGCAACCAGAAGGAAATCGCCGAGCAGCTGGATACGGAGCGTTGATATCACCGCATACCTCCTTGTATGAGAGACGCCATCCTACAGAATTGAAAGCTAAAAGGTGTCCATCAGGGTATAAAGCACCCTTTTTCGAGCGATTCTCATCAGTGGCAGTATATCATATACTACCGGTAAGCTTCAGCTTGCAAATTGAACAGTTCGGCGTAGCGACCATCCAGTTGCATGAGTTGCGCATGGGTGCCACTTTCGATGAGGCTGCCATGTTCAAGCACAAGGATACGGTCGGCGAGACGCACGGTACTGAAGCGGTGACTGATGAAAACGGCGGTCTTGCCGTGGGTCAGCAC
>DATGJV010000116.1:0-8218 GCA_035295005.1 Ktedonobacteraceae bacterium
TGGTAGCTGGGAAGGTGTATTGCGCCGACCTCCGTTTGGTCCCGTGCCGCCAAAGGCGCATGATATGGAGCGCGAGGCGGGCCTACTGAGGAACATTCATCCCGTCTTCTCACTGGCACCCCGGCCCTATGTTTTCTGCAATGATATGGCAATCATGGGCGTACCGTTCTACGTGATGGAACGGAGACACGGCGTCGTCGTCAATGAGAGGTTTCCAGAAGGAGTGACACCTACTGAGGAACTTTGTACGAACCTGTCGCACAATGTGGTAGACACGCTGGTACATATTCATGGCATTGACTGGCAAGCGGCCAATCTCGGCCAGTTTGGCTACCCGGAGGGCTTCCTCGGACGGCAGGTCAAGGGCTGGATTGAACGTTACTTCCGAGCGAAGACGGACGATTTTCCGCAGGTCGAGCCGCTCACGCGCTGGCTGGCAGAACATATTCCCACCAGTCCCGCGCCATCGCTCATCCACAACGATTACAAACTGAATAATATGCTGTTGCAACGGGAGGACCTGACGCACATCGTCGGTGTGTTGGACTGGGAGATGACGACGGTTGGCGACCCACTATTCGACCTTGCTACTTCGCTCAGCTACTGGGTGCGCCCCGATGACCCGGAAGAGTTGCAAACCGTGCTTCCGGTGGTGACGTTGCTGCCCGGTTTCATCAATCGTGACCAGTTCATGGAAAGCTACGCCCGGCAGAGCGGACGCGACCTCTCCTCCATACATTTCTACATGACCTTTGCCTATTTTAAACTTGCAGTCATCTTACAGCAAATTTATGTACGGTGGAAACGCGGCCAAACTCATGATGAACGTTTCGCCACCTTTGGTGAACGTGTGCGCAATTTGATTGTCTACGCAGCACAACTGATGGAAAAAGGGAGATTGTAGGCGCTCAGTATTCCTGACGTGGTAAAAGCCCTCGTTCAAGGGCAACCGCCACGGCGGAGGCACGTGAATCCACATTTAACTTTGTAAAGATGCCAGTCATATACGCGCCCACCGTGCGCTCAGTGATACCAAGTCGGGCTGCAATTTCTTTACTGCGTTCTCCCCGTGCTGCTCCGGCCAGCACCTCCAGTTCGCGTCTGGTCAGGTTTATCTGGCCTTTCTCGCGCACCGGAATAGAGGAAGGCATTCCGGTTGCACGTGCGGCGTGTGAAAGCAGTCGTTCCATCACCTCTGGCTGGAACACACGCTCTCCTCGCGCCGCTTTACGAATGGCATCGAGCAATATGCTCAGATCGGCATCTTTGAGCAAGTACCCGCTTGCTCCTGATTGCAAGCCACGAATCATCAAGGCATCTTCATTGTAGGTTGTCAAAATGATTATGGCAATAGAAGGCCAGTGTCGGTGAATATCTTCAATGGCCTGGATACCATCCATCCCCGGCATGCGCAAATCCATTAACACAACGTCCGGTTGCAGTTCACCCACGACACGGACGGCAGTAGCGCCATCGGATGCTTCACCTACCAGGCAAAACTCGTCACCACCCTCTTCCAACATGGTGCGCAATCCCACACGGATCACATGATGATCATCTACCACTACAACACGAATACACTTGCTCGTCATAGAATATGTTCCTCCGTCAAACTGGACAGACTATCTGGCACGTTTGTCTGTTCATATAAAAGAGGGAAATGGAAACTGAGTGTTGTTCCCCTACCGGGCGCACTTAGCAAGTCAAATGTTCCATGTACTAAACGCGCACGTTCGCGCAAGCCAAGTAGCCCGTAGTGTCCTGTCTGATTTGCGGCAATGGCTGGATCAAAACCAACGCCATCATCGCGTATCTCGATCAGGAGCATCCTATCATTTTGTATAATCGAAATCTCCACATGCGATGCTTGAGCGTGGCGGGCAATATTGGTTAATCCTTCTGTGATAACTCGCAGTACATGATCGTGAAGCTGGTTTGGAACAGAGGAAAGAGTGCCGGGTTCATATGTGCATACAATGCCTGTCGCCACGGTGAAACGATTAATCGCTGCCTGCATCTCTTCCACGAATTCCTGCGGGAGGGCGCTCTCACTCCGCAAATCATCAATAACGTCACGGGCAGTGGAAAGCGAGGAACGGACATACATCATGGCCTGCTGTACCGACTCTTGCGCCCGTTCATACCGCTGATTTGTCAGACGTGAGCTTGCTACCTGCAATTGCATCATTACCCCCGCCAAACCTTGCGCCAGTGTATCGTGCAGTTCGCGGGCCAATCGCTGGCGCTCCATCAAACGGGTAAGCGATTCAATCTGTTCAGCAGAATCCCTGAGTTGAAAATGAGCGGCTTCCAGTTCTTTATGTGCCGCTTCAAGGCGCATATGAGAGTGCATCAGCCGCGTATATAACGTGACATAACCACTCACAGCTAGCACTAACATTCCCAGTCCTACGAGGTCCCACCAGGAGGAGACCGGGGTAATGGGCCATATATCAATATTAAACGGGAGCGACAATTTCCACAGCATCTGGTGCACAAGCAACAGCGGGATAAAAAGAAGGACGGAACCGACAAATACCCCTACAGAGAGGCGATTTCGATGCAACATGATCGCCGCTTCCAGGATGAGCATGAAACAGAGCATGGTTGCTGTCTCTGCTTGCGACACGACGAAGGCAACTGCGAAAATAAGTACCCCCTGCAAAGAATAGGAGAGCCAGTAAAAACGGCGGTCTCGGACACCTGACAGATTCATCCAGAACAGGATGCCAAAACAAAGCATCAGGATGGTGAAAGCAATAACTGCCGGAAGAAGTATATTTATTACCTGAAAGAGCGAAAAGCAGATGTTAGCAGTACCCGGTTTCACTACGCAGAAATTGCCTGACTTTCCGCCAACCCATGCTTCAACGCTTACAAAAAGCCCTCCGGCATATATAACACTGAGCCATAGTAACGCGAGCCGATGCCATAAATGGCTCTTGAAGGTACTTGCCTGGTTATTCATCGAATGTTCCTCTATCTTGAGATTGAATGTATGCTTCCCTCTTTTTACGCACAATGACAATATGACCCTCACATCTCTGCCACTGTTTTCAGTATAACATTTCTCGTTTTCACGCAACATGTAGGTTCCAACACTGTCAAAAACTACAGTGGAAAAACACTCGATACACATGAGAAGGCGAGTCTGTTAGACTGATGAACAGAAGGTAAATGATACCGCTCCAAACAACACTGTATCGCTTTATGGTAGAAATTGAAAGGAATGAATCGGATAATATGAAGCAACCAGCAGCATCTAACATAGCCTTCACGGGAAAAAGCAATGATTCCATTATCGAGGCCATTGATATCTACAAAAATTATGAGACGGGTACGCTCAATGTCCAGGCGCTCAGAGGCGTAAGCTTGCATATTCGGCAAGGAGAAGTTGTCGCAATCATGGGGCCAAGCGGTTGCGGCAAAACCACGCTGCTGAACTGTTTGAGCGGTCTTGATGCCATCACATCCGGCATCGTAAAAATCGCCGGTCAGGATATTCGCAATCTTTCAGACCGGGAACTGACTGCCTTTCGTGCCAGCGAAATGGGGTTTGTATTCCAGAGCTACAATTTGTTGCCCGTTCTCAATGGGGTTGAGAACGTCGAACTGCCTCTGCTGGTCAGTGGTGTCTCTGCGAAAGAGGCACGCAAACGCGCATGGGAAAGCATAGAACAGGTGGGTCTGCTCGATTGGGCGCGACACCGACCCGCTGAAATGAGTGGGGGGCAACGCCAACGCTTTACCATTGCACGAGCTTTAGCAACAGCACCCTCTATTGTCTGGGCTGATGAACCAACCGGTGCGCTCGATAGCAAGACAAGCCAGGAAATTATCGAACTGATGCTGCGCCTCAACCGCGAACACCTGCTGACATTTGTCTGGGTAACGCACGCGCTCGAGGTGGCTAGTCGTGCCAGCCGCCTCATCACCATGCGTGATGGACACATCGAGGAAGACCATTTGATCGAAACCTTCCCGCTCGTCTCGCCGACGATGGATTCAACTGCCATCAAACATGCATCAGAAGGGAAGCAAATATGATTACAACGATCTTCGCGGGGATTGACCCGAATACGCTGGCGCTGTCGCTCGCGATACTGACGGGAGGAATGTTTCTCATATTGCTCAGCCTGGGCGTGAGCAATCCCATCCTTTTGCGTATGGGGTTGCGCAATATGGTGCGTCGTCCCAGCCAGACATTGCTCCTGTTGTGTGGTCTGCTCCTTTCAACTGTGGTCACGACTGCTTCTTTTGGGCTTTCGGACAGTTTTACAAACTCGGCATTGACATATCGGCTTGCCGCGATGGGAAATGTAGATGAGAGCGTGAGTGGCACTTTTACACAGAACCAGGTCGATTCTGCCCTCGTGCGCATCCAGCAATTGCCTGAAGTACAGGCGGCAAGCGCCATCATTTTCTATGCTCAGGGTCCAACGCTGACATCACTGCGCACCAACCTCTCTATTCATAACATGGATATGTATGCCGTACCGCCTGACTTTGATCGAGTTTATGGACCAATGACTAACACTCAGGGCCAGCCGGTGCATTTTGCAGAATTGCATACGAATGAGGTGTTTTTGAGTGCTACCGCCGCACAAAACTTTGACGTGCGACCCGGCGACAGAGTACGAATTGACCTGGGGCCAGAAACTATCACCAGCACAGTACAGGCGCTCCTCTCCAATAATCTCGGCGTTACCTCCGGTGAGGCTATACAGGCGGGAGATTTCCCGGAAGTTATTCTGCCACTGGCAACGGTGCAACAGGTATTCCAGCAAGCAACACATCAAGCATCCCCTCCTGATATTATCTGTATAAAGAATAATGGTCAGGGAGGCATGGATGATATCGGCCCGGATGGAAGTCGCAGTCAGGCAGTCGTCCACTTTCTCCAGCAAATCTTTCCGGGGGCTTCTGCCAGTCTGAATGTTCCTCATGCTCTTGGTACAACCGAGTTTGACACAACCAGGATTCATCCACTCAAACCGGATGTCGTAGAGGAACAACAGACACTACAATTCAGTAAAACGGTTGTACTGACATCAATTGGACTGCAGTTCTCATGGTTGCCGCCAATTTTCACCTACATGCTCATGGGAACAGGCATGTTGCTGCTGGTCCTACTGATCATTCTGCTGGCAGCAGAGCGACGAGCTGAGCTGGGCATGAGTAGGGCTATCGGCTTACAGCGACATCACCTGATTCAACTCCTGCTCTTTGAAGGAAGTTGCTATAGCATCATCGCGGGAATCGCCGGTATTCTCACCGGTATAGGAGCTACAGCACTCGAACTGACAATCCTCGGCCACCTGCCTCAACTGGCTCCGGGAGAATTCGGCAGCAACGCCGTACCCGTACCTGTCATCGCTATGCCTCTGCATGTGTGGCTGAGCTGGCAAAGTATGCTGAGCGCGTGGTGTCTCAGTGTACTGATAACGATGGGAACATTACTGGTTACAGCAGTCTGGATTAGTCGCACAAATATTGTGACCGCTATACGCAACCTGGATAATCCCCCTTCTGTACGAACAAGCCTGCTCAATTCATGGCGTTCGCTTTGGTTCGCGTCAGCAAATGCCGACAATGTACTGAATACGGAAACAGCAGCCCGGCGTTTTTCTCGCAGACTGAGCGCAATATGGAAAGTTTGCATGGGATTATGGTTACAGGGAACCTTATGTTTACTTGCAGGGGGTACTCTGCTGGTACTAAACACCATTCAGAACGATACATCCGGGGAAATGCAGCACCTTGCTCTCATCCTGTTCATTGCTGGCGTTGGACTTGCTATACGGTGGACAGGGACGTTCAGTAAACCATTGCAATCGCTGGCCCGGCGGGTGGGTTCCAGTTTCATTGGCCTGGGCTGGCTCATTGCGGGTATTCTGTGGGAAAATGTCTTCCTCTCGCTCTTTCAGCCCGTCGTAACCTACGCAGGAACACCATCCGCGCTGGCAATTCTACAGATTTTACAGAGTATGCTCTTACTCATCGTTGGCTCAGTGATTGTGGTAATAACAAATGCTGACCTGCTGGTAATACTCCTGACAGCATTGCTACGACGAACACGTGGCCTGGCACCGATCAGTCGCACTAGCTTGGCGTATCCGCTCACGTTCCGCTTTCGTACCGGCGTGGCAATGACCTTGCTCAGTCTGGTAACATTTCTCATCCTGCTGCTTGTGACAATCAATCTGGGGTCTATTCAAGAAGCACAGGCAGCGACAAACTCAGGGGGTTTTCAATTAGAGGCAACGGTCTTTGGTTCACAACTCAGCAGATATAGTGATTTATCGTCGCAGCTGGACGCCCTGAAAACCCATAGGGTCCTCAGTCGAGATTTCACAGCAGTCGGATTGCTTCGCCTGATGTACGATTTGCCGCAATCTGGACAGCCGCAACCTATTCGGCTGGACATCTCTGGACATACATCTTACCCATTGAATAGTCCCCCACTGGTCGCCGATGATTCTTTCCTGTTAAACACAGCCATGCCAATGTATGCACGAGCGCAGGGGTTTAGTTCGGATCAACAGGTGTGGGACGAGATACGTGATCATCCAGGATATGCGGTGATACAGTATGATGCCCATGTTGTAGGATTACCATCAAGTTCTGGTTTCGCGCCATTCAGCATAGACATCCCGGATAGCTCAGACCATTCGGCCCACTATCACCGGCTCACGGTAATTGGCCTTATACCTGCCAGTGCATCCTGGCGCGTGCTGGTTTCGCTACGAACAGCAGCCGGAATCGTGAACCCACCGTACATTCCTTTCATCAATACCTACCTCTTCCACTTGCAAGAAGGAATAAGCGAGGCGCAGGCGGCAAGCGATCTCAATGCACTACTGGATGGCAGCCAGAGAGGCATCAATGTGCAATCGCTCGACCATGCAAGTCAAAATGGGATTACGGCAGTATTCACGTTTTTTCTGATTGGAGATTTAACACTGGGCCTGCTCTTCGGCATCCTTGCAATCGGCGTCATTGCCAGCCGGTCTGTGGTAGAACGACGCCAGCAAATTGGCATGCTGCGGGCGCTCGGCTTTTCGCGGACGCTCGTACGCCGTTCGTTCCTGCTAGAATTTAGTTTCGTCATTCTGTTAAGTCTGTTGATTGGCACTACTCTTGCTCTGTGGCTCGCCTATCAAGTCGCCCATGCGACCTACCAGAATTTTCCTCTCCCGCTGTGGACGATTGTTCTGATACTTGCAGGAAGCTTCCTGGTCGCTCTCATAAGCACATCGCTACCGGCAAATCGCGCCGCCCGCTTACATCCCGCCGAAGCATTGCGCTATGAATGATTTTGTGCAGGTTATTATTCGGCTATATGAAACCACCTGTGAATAACATATGGACATGTTACCTCACAATTCCAGAACGGAAAGAAGGGAACCAATGACAGGAAAAGAAATACAGGAACAGCAGACTTCGCAGCCACATGTATTAAGCAAACCAGAGCGGCGTTCGGGAGGATTTGCAAAACGCAGATTTTCACTCGTATTATTGCTTGCCGGGATAGTGCTTTTGTTCGGTGGAGGCGGCGTGTTGTTATGGCAAATAGTCGGACATCAGGGAAACAGCATTAGTACGCCGCCCGTGGTTAAGGTGAAATCAACTGGCTCAAACGCTTGCAGTTCACGGTTGCCGTGGAACATCATTCAACAGGAGTTCGCCAGTGAATTACACCTGAGTATTGATCAGGTAAAGGAAAAAATAAGGGCCGGTAAGACGATACAGGAGATAGCAACTGAGCAAGGCTTTACGCAAACGCAATTACATACCTTTGAATTACATGCGTACCAGGTAGGGAATGAACAATGGAAAAGCCAGGGCTGCCTCACACAACAGGACTTTGCGAGTAATCAGCAACGCTACAGTAGCGAAACACAACAAATGTTGAATGATGATTTCACGTCGCTGTTCGCGCAGTAGATTGACAGGTAGCGCGTAAATATGCCGATACATATTGGTAAATAGTGAAAGTTCCCCTGAATTGGATATTCAATTCAGGGGAACTTTTTGGGCAACAATTATTGCTTCCCCGCAGCCCTTGACAAATCTTGCATATAAGTGTAAAATGCATATAGATGCTTATCCAATATTCATGGGATAGGCATTGAGAAAACTATATGCATATAGGTGCGAATATGGCAGAAGAAAAAAGAGACAACGGCCCAAAGAATACAGTGACCGAGGCATGGTC
>DATGJV010000117.1:0-3629 GCA_035295005.1 Ktedonobacteraceae bacterium
CGCGGGCAGGATTTGTCACTGCCTGTAGCCACATTTGTTGAAACGCCTTTGTGGTTTCAACCGGATCAACAGGTAATAGTTTACTAAATGGATTCATCTGCCATAGTTGAGCAAGCAAAGCTGTCCAGGGGTCCTTATCACCTGGCTTTGCTTGCCCAACGGGCATAGGAGAAGCCTGGTACGTGTTCATTATCTGTTCTAGCTGCTTATTCCAGACCTCAAAAGGATGTTGTCCTTTAGATACTGTATCAGCCATATGATTTACTCCTTTGCGCCCTTTCCGCACATGCAAGCTTCGCGATTCTACCTGGAAGCGTCGTTGAAGATAACACTTGCATTCGTGTTGTCGGGCGGCGAAGTGTTAGATGTACACTCCACCATTGATACTGATCGCTTGTGCCGTCATGTAATCGCCCTCGGAAACAATATAGCGGACACAGGCAGCGATTTCTTCGGGTTTGCCGAAGCGACCCATAGGGATTTTATCGAGGATACGCTGGCGGATATTCTCCGGCACCGCCATCAACATGTCGGTTTCGGTGAAACCGGGACAGACAGCATTGACGGTAATGCCATAACGCGACACTTCGAGCGCGACCGATTTGGTAAACCCAATGATACCAGCTTTTGTCGCCGCATAGTTTGACTGCCCAACATTGCCGCCCTGTGCGACAAACGAACTGATATTGACGATTTTGCCACTTTTGCGCTCAAGCATGAAAGGCAAAACCTGCCGCGTACAGTTAAAGACGCTGCCCAAATTAACGTGAATCACTTCGTCCCAATGGCTCCGGGACATATTTTTGAGGGTCTTGTCACGAGTGATTCCGGCATTGTTAACTAAAATATCAATCTTCCCAAATGTCTCGATAGTTTGCTTGATCATCTCAGTGACTTGATCGAAATCGGTCACATCTGCCCGCACTACCAGCGCCTGTGGCCCAATCTCCCGAATCTCTTCGGCTAACTCTTGCGCCGAATCAGCACTCGTTACATAATTGACGACAATATTCGCTCCTGTGGTTGCCAGTTCTCTGGCAATAGCCTGTCCAATACCACGCCCTGCTCCCGTTACAATGGCTGTCTGACCATCCAACCGTTTATTCATATGAATCTCCTTTCCCTGTAGCAATAAAATCCGTTATCTTGTGTGCATCCAATGAGTAGTATATCATATCCGAAAGGGATTTGTTCCACAATTTTCCATATAAAAAACGCAACAGTTATAATATGGGTGTTTGAATTAATAAGCACAACAGAATTTTTACTCTACATTAACTGCACTTGTGGGATAATTGATGAGGCTAGCCATTTAAGCTCAGACTTTATGCCCTTGACAAAAAATACATATAGATGTAAAATGCATATAGATATCAGGATGCTTGCTGAGCAAGAATGTGACCTTGCAAGCATTTTCAACCCCTGAAGTGCCTGTAGTCAGGAGTTTTATGTGGCAAGAGTTTAACCAGCATGGTGTTGCCGGGAGCCATCCCTATTTTGTCTACACTCCTGAAAAGTATCAAGTTGGGACTTCCGTTCCGTTAATCGTAATGCTACACGGATGTACACAATCGGCTTTAGACTTTGCAACTGGCACACGGATGAATCTGCTGGCAGAACAGCACAATTTTATTGTAGTATACCCACAACAGACAAAAGCATCCAATCAAAACCTGTGTTGGAACTGGTTTCTCTCAACACATCAAGTGCGCGGAAGCGGTGAACCCGCCAGTATTGCAGGTATTGTCCAGACGATTAAAAACGCTACCATGACATGGACGATTGATCCCACACGTATCTATGTTGCGGGGATATCCGCCGGTGCTGCTATGGCCGTTATCCTGGGCGTGACCTATCCCGATCTGTTTGCTGCAATCGGAGTACATTCGGGACTGGAATATCAGGCGGCAACAAGTACAAGCACTGCTTTCAAAGTGATGCGAAGAGGCGGCCCAGAGCCAGTACAACAGGGACTGATTGCGTACAATATGATGAGTAATCATGCCCGTCTCATTCCAACCATCGTCTTTCATGGTACACGCGATCAATTTGTTGTTCCTCTAAATGGGGATCAAACCGTCCAACAGTGGATACAAACGAATACACTGGCATCACAGGGACGTTACACGGCGAACTTCTCTCAGCCCAATAACGTTACTTACGGGCAGGTTCCCGGTGGTCGTGCCTATACTACTACCAGCTGGAATACTGTTGATGGCAAGGAGGTACAGGCGTACTGGAAAATCAGTGGTATGGGTCATGCCTGGTCAGGTGGAAACTCAGGAAGCACATACACCGACAGACGAGGCCCCGATGCCAGCCTCGCAATCTACACATTTTTTATGGCTCATTCTTTGAGGAGCATGGAACATTCAATAAGTCAGACCATGCCTTTACAGAATAAATTTCTGCAAACCTTGAGCGGCTTTTTTCACAAAAGAGGCTCTCATGAGTCTGGGACACATTCAGAGGGAGGAAACATACAACATGAGTGATCAAACAAAAGCCTGGGCTCCTTTGCCATCAGTGGGTACTCGCGCAGAACGTGTACACACTATTACCGACGCGGATATTGTGCAATTTGCTGACATCAGTGGCGACCACAACCCGATCCACCTTGACGCAGACTATGCCGCACGTTCTCAATTTGGCAAACGCATCGCACATGGTTTCCTGACAGGCTCGCTTATCTCGGCAGTCATCGGAATGGACTTACCGGGTCCCGGTTCTATCTATCTCGGGCAAACGCTCAAATTCCTCGCACCAGTCTACATTGACGATACAATTACCGCCAGCGCCGAAGTCACCTCAATCCGTGAGGACAAACGATTGGTAATCCTGCGTACCGATTGTACAAATCAAGATGGGAAACTGGTGCTTACCGGTGAGGCAACGGTTAAGTTCGTGCGAGAGCATCAGGCCGAATAGACCTTTGAGTATTCACAGATACTCTTGCTAAATTGTTTCTCGGTATTCAACTTGAGCATAGTTGTTCTGTTTCCTGGTATTTGTTGGATAGACTAGTCTATGGCTACAGGAAATGTTCTGAGAGCAGATTCGCCGTAGATGGCCCGGTGTCGCGTAAGCTATCATGAAGCGCAAAGGAGCAAACAGGAAATACTGCTCTAGAAGTGCTGTCCATTTTGTCATTGAAGTCGGCTGTCCCAACCGGAGCCGCGCAGGGAGGGCGATCATGCAGAACTTGCCAACTGGTACGGTCACGTTGCTGTTCACCGATATTGCGGGGTCCACGCGCCTGCTGCACCAACTGGGTGAGCGATATGCCAGTGTGCTGTCGGAGTGCCGCCAGATGCTGCGTGCAGCGTTCGGACAGTGGAATGGGAGCGTCGTGGACACCCAGGGCGATGCCTTTTTCGTGGTCTTCGCTCGCGCCACCGATGCCGTGTCTGCAGCTGTGGCGGCACAACGCGCTCTCGCCTCCCATTCCTTTCCGGAAGATGTGGCAGTACCTGTACGCGTCGGTCTGCACACAGGCGAGCCGCAGCGGACTGCTGACGGCTATGTCGGCCTGGATGTGCACCACGCCGCACGCATTATGAGCGCTGGGCATGGTGGACAGGTGCTGCTGTCCCAGGCAACGCGGGAACTGGTGGAGCACACTTTGCCGG
>DATGJV010000118.1:0-3228 GCA_035295005.1 Ktedonobacteraceae bacterium
GGGCCCCTACACGCCTGCGGCGTAGGGTTTGTAGGGGCCCGATTTATCGCGCCCATCGGTTGGTTCTATGTGTGTGAGAGAGTGCCACCCAGATAGAGTTGACCAATCTCAGGATTATTCAGAATTTCGGTATGCGGCCCCTCCAGGCGCACGCGCCCACTTTCCAATACCACGCCATTATCAGCGAGGCTCAGCCCGGAACGCGCATTTTGCTCGACCAGCACAATTGTCCTGCCACTGTTCTGCATGACTTTGATGGTCTCGATGATCTGCTTGAACGTTTTGGGGTCCAGCCCCATTGAGGGTTCATCCAGCAAAATCAGGCGTGGGTCCAACATCAGGCAACGCGCAAACTCGACGAGGCGTTGTTGTCCTCCTGACAGGTTCCCCGCTTTGTCGCGGGCGCGTGTTTTCACGATGGGGAACATCTCCTCGACCTCGCCCAGACGCCGCTCCACGAGCGTTGTATTGTGTAAGGTGTAGGCTCCCAGACGCACATTCTCGCGCACTGTCATGGTAGGGAACAGGCTATGATTTTGCGGCACTTGCACGATACCCATTGCCAGGATTTGCCGTGGTGTCAGGCCGCCAATCGGATGCCCATCAAAAATGACTTCACCTACCCGGGGCTTTAGTAGCCCGCTGAGGACGCGCAAGACTGTAGACTTGCCGGCTCCATTGGGGCCAACGATACAGGTGGTCGTTCCCTCTTCTACGGCAATGGTTATTCCTTTGAGGACATCGCCTCCATCATAGCCGGCATAGACATTACGTATTTGTAGCAGCATCGCACTAATCTCCTAGGTAGGCTTCCAGGACTGCTGGATTCGCCCGCACCTCGGCTGGCGTCCCCTCCGCAATCTTGCTCCCACGATGCATCACCATCACCCGGTGACACAGGCTCATCACAAATTCCATATTATGCTCGACCACCAGGAAGGTGACGCCGCGCTCATTCAACGTGCGAATACGCTCGGCCAGGTAGTTGATCATGGTTGGATTTACGCCTCCCGCTGGTTCATCCAGCAAAATGACCTGCGGATCGGCAATCAAGACGTAGGCAAACTCCAGCAACTTTTTCTGCCCGTAGGACAGGTTTCCCGCTGGTTTATCCTTGAGCGATGTCAGACCAACAAACTGGAGCAATTCCAACGCACGTCGTTGCTCGTGGGTGGAACTCCAGCGACTGAGCAACCCCTTCACAGTCGTGCGTTGCACGGCTACATGCATATTTTCCAGCACGGTGAGGCGCGGAAAGACACGGGTAAGTTGAAACGTGCGGGCAACACCCAGGTGGAAAACTTTTGATGGCGACGCATTGGTAATAGTCTTGCCTTGAAAATGCACCTGCCCGCTATCAATACGCTCGTAGCCGGTCATCACATTAAACAGCGTTGTTTTACCTGATCCATTGGGGCCAATTAAGCCGGTAATGGAGCCCTTTTCCACGGTAATCGAGCAGGTATCCAGGGCGTGAATACCGCCAAAGGCTTTACTCACATTCTGTGCTTCCAACAGGCTCATAAGTTGATCCCTTCCTTCCTTTCGCTGCTGTCGGCCCTGGCAGGTTCCCCCTTAGCTGGAATGGCGGATATGACGACGCCATCTTCGCGATTCTGATGACGGGTTTCCTGGAATGTACGCAAGCGATCCGCGAGCGTGGGAATGATCCCGCGAGGCATCAAGATGATGATAATCAGAAATAACGCGCCATAGATGATCAGGTAATAGCCATTCTGACCATACTGCAAGGTAAAATATTGTTGCGCCGGTTCCAAAATCAGCGCACCCAACAGAGGCCCCATCAAGGTTCCCAATCCACCCAGGAAACTCATGAGCGCAATGGCGACATCAAAGTTAGGATCGAAGGTAGTCGCGGGATAGATGGACTCGACGAAATAGGCCCAGATGGCACCAATCATGCCCACAATCAGCGCCGAGAGGACAAACGCGATCAGTTTGGATGCCCCGGTGTTTACGCCAAGTCCCTGAGCCCGATCTTCGTCATCACGAATTGCCAGCAATACCAGGCCGAACTTCGAGTTTCGTATCCACCAGGAGAGGACGAAAGCAAAGACCAACACAATCAAGGACGCATAGTAAAACGGTATATTGAAAAAGTAGCCGCCCCAGTCGGTGGGAATCGGCAAACCCAGACCGGTAGAACCTGCCGTCAGACCTCTCAAATTGTAGGCCAGCAACTGGGTGATAAAGAACATGGCGATAGTAATCACAATGAAGGTGTGCCGTCGCACACGCAGCGCGATCCAACCATACAGAATACTGGCAACTGCCGCGATCAGGCCGGCCACAGGAACAAGATAGAAAGGTTCATAGCCACCAGGAATATTCCAATCCTGGCACATAATCGCCAGTGCATACGCGCCAATGCCGAAGAAAGCGGCATGTCCGAGGGCAACGTAACCTGTGTAGCCTGATATGATGTTCCATCCGGTGGCGGCAGCCGCAAACATCAGTGTAAAGATCGCGATAGTCGTTACGGCTGGATTGGGAAACAGCAGAGGGAACGCAATGGCAAGCGCGAGCAGTACCAGCAACCCGACCGCTTTAAAAATTCTCATTGTTTCCTTCCTTCCACCTGCCCAAGCAAGCCCTGCGGACGAGCCAGCAGGATAATCACCAGCAGAATGAAGAAGACGGTGCTGGCCCAGACCGGCGACCAGACGACAGAGGTAACATCCTCGATCACCAACATTCCTAATGAAGCGATCAAAGCACCAGATAAACTTCCCATTCCACCAAAGATGATGATAGCGAGTAAGCGTGAAATCAGGTCATAGGAACTCCCGGCATCAAAGGCGTTGGTTGCGCCAAAGGCCATGCCCCCGGCGGCGGCAAGCGCGATGCCAATACCGAAGGTAATGGTAGAGACACGTTTGACATCAATGCCAATTAACTCCGCTGCCGTGCGATTCTGCATCGTGGCACGCAGGCTATGACCGAATTTGGTGCGGTAGAGCAGCAGGTACAGCGCACCAAGCAATACCACGGCCAGCAGGAAGCCAAAAACGTAAATGTAGGAGAGATAGAACCCTCCGATTGCAAATGATCCGGTGATATACCAGGCGTGCAATTGCACGTAATCAGCCGAGAAAATGATATTGAGTACGCCCTCAATGACCAGTGCTACTCCGTAGGTCACCAGAATAGAGAGCATGGTACGGTCTCCTTTGACAGGGCGGATAAAAAGCAACTCAATCAAAATGC
>DATGJV010000119.1:0-5887 GCA_035295005.1 Ktedonobacteraceae bacterium
AGTCGTTATAACTTGTCTGCACCCTGGTTTTTTTATGATGACGATGATTCACGCTTGTGGTTAATCGCGACGACACCCGCCCCATTCAAGATGCGCAATATTTATGGTGGTGATCGAATGTTTAACCACGTGTCGCATCGCTAACGGTATCGAGTGCTGAGACGATACGTCCGTTGCGCATGGTAAGGATGCGGTTGGTCAGTTTGCCTACCTCGATGTCGTGGGTGACGATGATAAAGGTCTGTTTGTTTTCGCGATTGAGACGGCAGAGCAGGTCGAGAATCTCGTTGGCGGTGTCGCTATCGAGGTTGCCGGTGGGTTCGTCGGCCCAGACAATGGCGGGATCGTTGGTGAGGGCGCGAGCGACGGTAACACGCTGACGCTGGCCGCCGGAGAGTTCCGCCGGACGATGCCATGCGCGGTCAGCAAGGCCGACGATATCGAGCATTTCAAGGGCGCGTTTGCGGGCCTTTCTTGCGGGTGTTTTGGAGACGAGCATAGGCAACTCTACATTCTCGACCGCCGAGAGGACGGGGAGCAGGTTGAAATCCTGGAAGATGAAGCCCATATTACGGGCGCGGTACGCGGTACGCTCATTGTCGCTCAGGTCACGCAGGTTATCGCCTTTGATAAAGACATTGCCTTCGTCAATGGTATCCAGACCGGAGAGGCAGTTCAGCAGCGTCGTTTTGCCGCAACCGCTTGGTCCCATAATCGCGACCATCTCGCCCTGTTCAACTGCCATATCAATATCGGACAATGCCTCTACACGAAGGTGTCCGTTGCGATAAATCTTTGTAACCTGTTGTGCCTCGATAATCATCAAATGGTGCTCCTGTGGGCGCGATAAATCGGGCCCCTACGTTATGTGGCAAGCTGCTCCAGAATGGTCAGGTTGCGAATAGTGATATGTTTCCGTCCTAATTCAATGGCACCCGCGTCTTTCAGTTCGCGCAGTGCGATAGTGACGGTTTCACGGTAGACGCCAAGCCGTTCCGCCAGTTCTTCGTGGCTGAAGCCATTGATAATAATGGCATCGCCGTTATTCCCATCGTGTTCGTGTTCCAACGTTGCATGCGCGAGTTGCAGCAGCAGAGTAGCTACACGGGCATGGCTATCTTTAAACGTGGCGTTGATAAGCTGATTTTCCAATTGCACGAAATGCTGTCCAACAATATAAAGCAGTGAACGAGCGAAAGTTGGCAATCTGTCGAGCAGCTGTTCAACATCGTTTTTGCTGATGACGCACAGGCTTGCGGGTTCAATCGTTTCCGCGAAACTATTCTGCGGGCATTGCCCAATGAATGGTATCTCGCCAAAACACGCTCCGGCTGCGAGTGTGGCCGTAATCAGTTTTCGTCCATCGGTGGACAGGTGATAGAGTTGCACGCGCCCACTTTTCAACAAGAACAGTGAAGAGCCGGTCTCGCCTGGACGGTAGAGTATTCGTCCTGCGGCGCAGGTAATGACATTCACGGTATGCTCCAGTGCGTGTATCTCGGTCATCGTGAGCTGTCGAAACAGGTCACTTTGTGCCAGAAACGACGCTTTGTCTGAGATAGGCATTGCCCTCTCCTCAGGAGGCTGTTTTCCGCGCATGTCTTTCTATCCGTCTACCAATCAGTTACAAGGCTGAACTGCTATGTGAATTTGATGAACGATAACAGTATTGTACCATTCTGACACAATAAATGGTTGGGTCACAACCATAACAAAAGATGTTGGTTGGTTGTGACATTGTAGCGGTTCAGGTGAGGCGTGTCAGGTAGATGGCTTCCGTGCGGTTACGGGCGTGCAGCTTCTCGAAGATATTCTGGATATGTTTGTGGACGGTAGACTCGGCAATAGCGAGTTCCTGGGCAATTTCGCGGTTCTTGCGCCCTTTGCGCATGAGGTCGAGAATTTCGTGTTCGCGACCAGTCAGCGGACGTCCCTGTCCAGTTGCATTCATTGATTGCGTGGTGGGGCGTTGCGGAATCTTATAGCTAAACGCGGGTGAATCTGCCGGGGGTAATACAGTTGCCTCAGCGGATTCTTGTTGTGAGAGTAAGTTGGCAGTATCACTACTGCTAGCGTTATGAACATTGCTGGTGTTTCTGAGCGAGCGGAGATGGGCAAGCACCTGTGTTGAGAGCGAGCGTGGAATGCAGATTTCGTCGCGTGCCGCGCTGCGTATAGCGTTCACAAGACCATCGGGTTCAATGTCCTTCGTGATATAGCCAATGGCTCCCAGTTGGAGCGCGTGGAAGGCGTATTGTTCCTTTGAGGAGGCAGTAAAGATAACCACTCGTGAGTGAGGGGAGCGTGCGAGTACCCGTTCTGTGGCCTCGAAACCGTCGCAACCGGGCATGTCCAGGTCCATCAGAACGACATCGGGCTGTGTATGTATAGCCTGTTCCTCCGCTTCATTGCCGTCGCGAGCCTCGGCTATTATTTCCAGGTCGTTTTCTTTCTCGACCACTTCACGCACAATGCGCCGTATCAGCGCGTGATCGTCGGCAATCATCACTTTTACCATCCGTTTATTCCCTTTCTACTTCTTTCCCATATGGTCATGATTTGGCGTACTTAGCAATTTATGCGTACACCATACACTGTACTGCTGACTTCAAGAAGCAGGCGCTGTTTTTGCTATTCCACGATCAAGGGGTAAAAGGTGGATTCTACGGAGTTGTGGCTTGCGTTGCTTCACTGAAGTTGTCTGAGAACGCACCGCCAGGGGAGTTGGACCAGGACTAATGGGGGGAAAGCTCCACCGAGAGGCCGTGAACATGTCATAGGGATAGAGCCGAATACGGTAATGACGCACTTTGTACTGCATGATTCCCCTGTCTACCCCTCTCCCAATCCTCTCTGAGAGTATACCCGATTTTTGAGATGTTGGGAAGATAGCATAATTAGCCTGATTGCCCGAATCGCCTCGAATTTTTCTTGCGTCTTTCCTCCTGATATGGTATACTTCCTAGTTAGCGGGAGGGGTCTCTCGCAACGAAGCGGTGAGGGAATTCACCGTGACACGTGAAATACACACGCTCTCTGACCAGCGGAAACCCTGGTGTCCCTTCAATGAATGTGGTAGGGTCATGCCCTGGGAACCCTTGCGCTGATATGAGGAGAGCGGAGGATCGAAAAGGGAGGATCCGTTTTTGGCAAACGTTATCTCAATGAAGCAGCTTCTCGAAGCGGGCGTACACTTCGGGCATCAGACCCGTCGCTGGAACCCCAAAATGCAGCCCTTCATCTTTATGGACCGCAATGGTATTCATATCATTGATCTCCAGCAGACCGTCACTCGTTTGAACGAAGCGTACAAGTTTGTGGAACAGCTCGCCGCCAATGGTGAAAGCATCCTGTTTGTCGGTACCAAGAAACAGGCACAGGAAGCCGTGGCAGAAGAAGCCAAACGAGCCGGCATGTATTATGTGAACCAGCGCTGGTTGGGCGGGATGCTGACCAACTTCCAGACAATTCAATCTCGTATCCGCTATCTGCGTGAACTGGAAGCACGCCGCGACCGGGGCGATTTTGAGCGATTGCCCAAGAAAGAAGTCCAGCAATTGACGGACGACATGGTGCGTCTGGAGCGTATCCTCGGTGGTATCAAAGACATGCGCCGTTTGCCGAGCGCCCTGTTTATCGTTGATACGCGCAAAGAGCGCACGGCAGTCCTTGAGGCTCGCCGCCTGGAAATTCCCATTATCGCCCTTGCTGATACTAACTGTGACCCCGATGAGATGGATTATCCTATTCCTGCCAATGATGATGCCATTCGCGCCGTTCGCCTACTCTGCTCGAAGATAGCAGATGCCGCTGTTGAAGGCCGCCGGGAGTTAGAGGCACGGCAGAAAGACAATGAGCCGAAAGAAGAAAACGAGCCAGCCGTCGTAATTACTACTCAGGCCGGTGAAGCTCCTGAAGCTGTCGTCACACCAGAAGTATCGCTGCAGGAGATGCAGACCGAACGCCCTGGCACACCGGAGAATCAAGAAGCAACTGAGGCATCTGGGACAACCGGGACGGCAGAAAGACCGGCGACACAGGCTGAGCCGGAACTTGTCGCGAAAGAGGCTCTATAGGCCGGTTGCGATTCTGATGGCGGGAGGTAAGAGGTGACTGTGTTGAAGCATAGCTTCCCACGGTCCTCCTGCCTCCCGCTTTTCCTGTATATCAAAGTACTACATTTGAACATACATCATACAATTGAAAATTTGTCAAGCACTCGGAGACCAAAAAAATGGACGGGGGTAATTGTACTCCTGGTGGGCTCTGAGTAAAATAGAAGAAGGTTGAGGAGACCAAACAGATGAACTACGTTGCGGCAGATGTCAAAAAGTTGCGTGACGAAACGGGCGCGACTTTTGCTGATTGTAAGAATGCTCTCACCGAGGCTGGTAGCTGGGGTGAGGCCATCAAGATTGTGGATGCGAAGCGGGACAAAAAAGCCGAAAAGATGATCACGGCGGATCGCGAGACCAAACAGGGCGGCGTTTTTTCCTATGTTCACCACAATCACAGTGTTGGTGTGTTGCTCGAACTCAATTGCAGCACCGATTTTGTGGCTCACAGCGAGGCATTCCGTAAGTTGGCAAGTGAACTGACAATCCAGATTGCCGGTGTGTCCACCACGCAGTATGTCAAGTTGGATGAAGTTCCGGCAGATGTGCTGGAGGCGGAGCGCAAGGCCATTCTGGAAGACCCGGCAATTGCACGGGTGCCAGAATCAAGACGTGATGATTTCATCAACGGAAAACTCAAGAAGGCCCTGGGCGACCGTGTGTTGATGCTTCAACCGTGGGTGAAGGATGAAGCTGTGTCGGTCGAAGAGCTTGTACGTAAGGTGATTGCCGAAACAGGAGAGAACATTGTCCTGCGGCGCTTCAGTCGCTTTGCGCTGGGTGAGTAAAATAGGATACAGAGTGATTGTGTTCTTGTGGGACTCATCGTATCGCATGGGAGAATGAATAGACATGTCTGAAGAGGCTTCATCCCTTACATACCAGCGTATTCTGCTCAAGCTCAGTGGCGAGGCGCTCAGTGGGCCGCGCAGTTATGGCATTGATGCGGAAACTGTGCGACGCATTGCCAGTGAAATCAAGCGCGTGCAAGACCTGGGTGTCGAAGTAGCGATTGTTGTGGGTGGCGGCAATATGTGGCGTGGTGCCGATGCCGCCGCGACAGGTATTGACCGCGCCACTGCCGACTATGTTGGCATGCTGGCAACGGTCATGAATTCGCTGGTAATGCAAGATGCAATGGAGAAACTGGGCATGGTGACGCGAGTGCAAACCGCGATAGAGATGCCGCCGGTGGCGGAGCCTTTTATCCGGCGGCGAGCGGAGCATCACCTGGAATTGGGGCGCGTTGTGATCCTCGCAGCAGGTAGTGGCAATCCATTCTTTACGACGGATACCGCCGCCGCCTTGCGTGCAGTGGAGCTGAACGCCCAGATTTTGCTCAAGGCAACCAAAGTGGATGGTGTCTATGATGATGATCCCATGCGTAACCCGAATGCCCGTAAGTTCGAGGAATTGAGCTATATGCGGGCGTTGAATATGGGGCTGCGAGTAATGGACAGCACCGCCCTTTCCCTGTGTAAGGACAACCATATGCCGATTGTGGTTTTCAACCTCAATCAAGCAGGCACATTGGAAGATATTATCCGTGGGAAAAAGTGCGGGACGCTGGTTCATGACATCGTTGAGCCTCAGTGGGACGTGAAATAAGGGATGGTTCCTGTGCGTATTGAAGCCAATACATCACACTAACCTCCCGGTTTTCTACGATTTCTAGCGGGACACTTCTCGCGAGGTGTCTCTACGAGGGAGCATTGTTATGGCGGCAGATGATATTTTCACTGATGCGGAACGGCGCATGCAGAAGGCAGTCG